>JBOGXX010000153.1:0-20688 GCA_050696475.1 Solirubrobacteraceae bacterium
GGCCGATCTTCCGCTCAGCCCGCGAGCTCGGCGGGTTCTACCGCTCATCGCTCGCAGAGGAGCTGGCCGGCGAGGGCTATGAGATCGAGCGGGGCACCGGCAAGGACGGCCGCTACTTCGAGATCGCCGGGGTGCCACGCAGCCTGATCGAAGAGTTCTCCGGACGCAGCCGCGAGGTCGCTCGGGCGGCCGAGCGCTTCCGGGCCCGCTACGGCCGGGCACCCGAACGCGGAGAGCTGCGCAACCTCGCGCTCGAGAACCGCAAGGCGAAGGAGCCCACGACACGCGGCGATCTGCAGCGCGTGTGGAGCGAGAGCGGGCGCCGCCACGGGTTCGGGCCGGACGAGGCCGTGCGTCTGATCGGCGCACCTGAGCGGCCACGGGTCGAGCGTCCGGTCGAGGATCGCATCGAGGCGAGGCTCACCGAGCAGCACGCCGTGTTCCACGCGCGCGACCTGCGCGCCGTCGCCCTCGAGCAGACGGCGGGAGAGATGGCGCCCGAGCAGGCGCTCGCGGTTGCGCGGGAGATGATCCGCGAGCGGCGGGTGCTCACCCTGGAGGGCGGGCGGATGACCACGCTCGCCGTCCGCGCCCAGGAGCAGGCGATCGAACGCCGCGCCGCGCAGCTCGCCCAACCAGCCGGCCGAGACATCGGCGAGCGAACACGGGCACACGCCACGCGCGAAGTCGCCGAGCGCATCGGGGGACCACTGAGCACCGAGCAAAGCGCTGCGCTGAAGGTGCTCACGGGACAGCAGCGCGCCGCCGTCCTCGTCGGCCCCGCCGGCACCGGCAAGGGCGTCGTGATCGACGCCGCCGCCCGCGCCGAGCAGCACGCCGGCCACCAGACGATCGGCATCGCCGTGTCCGGGTCCACGGCCGAGCGCCTCGGGGCCGACAGTCCAGCCCTCACCGGACGCACGCTCACGCTCGACGCGCTCGTCGCCCGCGCAGACACGGGGGCCATGGCGGTCGACCGCCACACGACCGTCTTCCTGGATGAGGCCGGGATGGTCGACCACAAGCGCCTCGACGCTCTGACCGAGCTTGTGGAGCGGACGGGGGCGAAGCTGGTCGCGGTCGGCGACGGCAAGCAGCTCCCCTCGATCGGCCCCGGAGGCATGTTCGACAGGCTCACCAACCACGCCCCCACCGCGGAGCTCGCAGACATCCATCGCACCAGTGACCCCAGCGAGCAGAAAGCCTGGAGAGCACTGCGCGCCGGAGAACCCGAGCGCGCGATGGCCCACTACCTCCACCAAGGCCGGCTGCACCTCACCGACACCCGCGACCAGGCAGCCGAGAGCGCCGTCCAAGCATGGGCGCAGCTCACCAGCGAACACGACGACATCCGGGCTGTGGCGTTGATCGCCGACGCGTCGAACCAAGAGATCGACCGTCTCAACGCCCGCGCCCAGCATCTCCGGGCAGAGCGCGGCGAACTCGGACACCGAGAGATCGGGCTGCCCAGCGTCCACTACGGGCTACGCGAGGGCGACCTCATCGCGTTCACCGCACAACACCGCCCGCCAGGCCAGCCCCGGGTCGAGAACGGCAGCCGCGGCCAGATCACCCACATCCACCACCACGCCGTGACGGTCACGCTCGACGGGTCACAACGCGCCCTCCAGCTCGCAGACGAGCACCTGGACTCGCTCAGGCTCGCCTACGCACAGCACGTCTACCGCCAGCAGGGCGCGACCGTCGAGCGCTCGATCGTCCTCACCGGCGGCTGGCAGACCAGCAAAGAGACCGCCTACGTCGAGGCCACCCGCGCCCGCAACGGCACCGACTGGTACATCGCGCGCGAGGACCTCGGCAACGACGGACAAGACCCCGCGCGCATCAGGAGCCTCGCCCAGCGCATGAGCCAAAGCCGCGCCCAGACGCCATCGCTCGCGCACCGGGACATCGTCGAGGACCTGGACGGCGGCGGGGTGCCGAGCCGCGATCCCCTACGGCTGAAACGGTTCACGCCGACCCGCCTGCTCGCCAGGACACTCGCGCGCCACGGGCCAGAGCGCGACACCGGGCGAGGACGGTAGATCCCACCTGCGCCCCTGCCACCGGCTGGAATCCCAGCCGGTTTACGATCGGGGCGCCCGCTCTCTCGGTTTCTCAGCCAGGCTCGCCAGGAGCGCCGCCTGCGTGCCGGCGCGAAACACCCCGCGACCGCCGCTCCCGCCACCACGCGCGATCGGCTGCCGCGAACCGCGACCAGCCCTTGAAGCGGGAGGGAACTGCCCCGTGAGCCAGTTCTCGAGCATCAGCCGCGTGAAGCGCAGGTGACGCCCGACCCGCAAACACGGCAGATGCCCAAGCCGCGCAGCATCACGCACCCAGGAAACTCGCACGTTCAACAACGCCGCCGCCTGCTCGCAATTCAAGAGCGGTTCGGCCAGCGACACCGCTGGCGCCTCGCCAGGCGCGATGCGACTCGATCTAGCGCTCATGCCCACCTCCCTCATCACGATGCCCCCAGACCTCCTGGAACGATCGCCGCGCGCACGCGTGCGGACACCGCCGCAAACGCGAGGAGGCCCGGCTCGGAAACGGGCGCAAAAGTCGCTCTCATACTGTTACTGACCCTCAGCGGCCCGAAGCGGCCACCGACTTGGCGAGCACACCAAACTGGGGACCCGAGTCCTCCGTGGAACGTTCAGCGCCTCAGGCCGCGGCAGTTACAGGCAGCGTCTCCGCGAAAGCCCGGAGCGCCTCTACTCTTGCGCTCGTCTGCGCCTTGATCGGAGGATGTCCCTCTGCCCGCAGGCCCTTGTCGGTCAGCTCGGCTTCCCCCAGCGCTTGCTCGATGATCGGCAGAAACCGCTCGACCGCCTGCCGAAGCGCCCACCCGTGAACGCCGAAGTCGACCGTCTTCTCTTCAGCCGGGCCTGCCCAGCCAATGTGATCGAGCAGACTCCAAGTGCGTTCGAGCTGCTGGCGAGGCTCGGCGTACCACTCCGGGTGCGCGACGCGGCCGCGCACATCGCCCGCTGCCACGACATCTCCCCCAGCCCCATCCATCAGGCCGAACAGCCCATCACGAACGTCCGCGAGGGCGTTCGCGGGAATCGTAATCAGCTCAGTCATCATCCGAGCGCTCCGCGTCAGCCAAGCAGCCGAGATCCTCCTGGTGCCCGACGCTTCGATACACCGGGCACCCCGGAGGAACGGAATGCGACCCTGGTAGTCGCCCTTGGCCGAAGCTGGCTTGCGCCGTCAGGACAGGCCGCTGATAGCTCATGTAATCACCAGACTCCTCTTGGCCTCGGTGGCCGCGATGGCTCTGGCTCTTGCGCCGCGAGCGTAGCGCTTCCTCATCGCCTTGTCGAGCCTCTTCGAAACGGGGTCGATCTGTCGATCAAAAGAGGCTGCAAATCGTCGGTGCGCAGCAGGTCGACCCCGAGCAGCTACGTAGACCCTGGCGGAGCTCGCCGACGTGCGCGCGCGCCAGACCGAGACCGTCCGCTATCGCCCTGGGTTCGTTGAAGGACGTACAGAGCTCGCTCAGCGAGACCGACGCAACGCTAGGCCAGCGCGAGCTCGAGCTCAGACGACTTCGCCTTCGCCGGCAGCTCGATGAGCAGCTCATCGCCGGTGGCCTCGTCGATGAGCTTGCGCGCGTCAATCAGCGTCAACCCGACGAGCTCGCCCTCGGCGTCATAGCTGACGGCATGGCCGTCGGGCGTCTCGTCGAACTCGACCGCCCGCGCCGGGTTGCCTTTGGCGAGATACAGCACGTCGGCGTCGCGGTCGTAGCGGACGCGGTCGAAGACGTAAGGGCCGATCTGGATGCTCATGGCTTGCTTCTCCTGGGGAACGCCGTGCGCACGCTCCCAACGGAGTCCTCGTCATAGGCTACAACGACCTTTAGCCATCGGCTGGGGCCTGCGCTCTGCAGATAGAACCAGTCCTGGCCCGGACGGGCCTCGGACAGCCGCTCGGTGGGCGCCTGAATTGCCCGAAGAACATCGGCCCGATACGGCGCCATGTACGGATGGCCGTCTACGACGTGCGCCCAACGCCCGTCGCTGAGCTCCACGGTCCTGCCCAGGGGGTCGACCACCAAGGCCATCAGCGAAGACTAGGTTGGCCTCCGGCCGTACCTCGATCGCCCAGCCCTGACGCCGGCACACGACCCTGCAGCCCCAAAGCACGCGCCCTCGCGCATCGCGCGATCGACCATCGTGCCACGAGACCCTCGCACGCCGCCGCGCAAGTGGTGGCCCTCCCGGGGCGCAATTGTCCGCTGCTCGACGGTCGCTACCGGGACCGCGACAAGGAAGCTGTGGGAGGAAATCTCGGGAGGAAGTTTCCACAACGACCATTTCCTCAACGGCAATAAATGTTGATTTGCAGGTCTTTTGCCACGCGCCCGAGAGGATTCGAACCTCTGACCTTCGGTTCCGTAGACCGACGCTCTATCCAGCTGAGCTACGGGCGCAGAGCGTCGTAGTCTACCGACGCCTCTATGCCTCCCCCCAGAGGGTTGCGAGGAGCGCGCGTGCGCTCCCGCGGTCGCGGTGCTCGCAAAGGTAGATGCCCTGCCAGGCTCCAAGCGCCAGGCGCCCGCCGTTGACGGGGAGCGTCAGCGAGGGCCCCAGCAGCGAGGCCTTGATATGCGCCGGCATGTCGTCGCTGCCCTCCAGCGTGTGCGTCCACAGGGAGCTGCGCTCGGGCACGGCCTCGTTGAACCACGCCTCGAAGTCCTGGCGCACTTCCGGGCTTGCATTCTCGTTGAGCGTGAGCGAGGCGGAGGTGTGGCGGATCAGCAGATGCAGCAAACCGATGGACATCTCTCGCAACTCCGGTAGCGCGGAGAGCACCTCGCCGGTGATCAGGTGAAAGCCACGCGCACGCGGCTCGAGCGTTAGCTGGCGCTGGACCCACACGACGCGAGCGTACCCGTCACCCGGTTGACCCGGCGCCCGGCGAGCGCGAAGATGGCGTGGATGGCGGATCAGCGCCAAGCCCAGCGGGAGCTGAGCGAGCCATTCGAGTGGGAGGGCAGCCGACGTCGGGACGCGTCGCCCGGGTGGGAAGATGCCCCGCACGCAGGATCAGCCCAGAGGCGTGTGCCCTCTCGCGGCCGTCCGATGATCGCCTACTCGCAGGCGACAGCCGGCAAGCTGGCGGGGCTTGCGCGGCCCGCGGCGGACGCGCGCGTGATCGGAAAGCTGCTATCGAGCATCTTGCGGGGGACGACGGACGCCAAGACGATCGACCAGTCCGCCAGAGACGGGAAAGCCCGCCCGGCGAGGATGCCCGGGACGCGCTGCGCGAGACGATCGACGAGAATCTGCCTCGGGCTGGGAGGTACGGGATGAGGGACTGCATCGCTGCGCAATGATCGACCGGGGGGCGGAGATAGCTTCAGAGCAGACAGGCATGCCGGGCCAGTTCTCGCTGCAGGACGTTGTCGGCGACGGCGATCACCGGCTGGTGCTCGCCGGGGAACTGGACCTGACGGCGGTGCCCGTGCTCGAGCGCTGTCTGCGCGAGATCTGCACGCACGAGACCAGCAGCGTGACGATCGACCTCAGCGGGCTGACGTTCATGGACTCCAACGGGCTGCGCATCGTGCTGCTGGCGCGCGAGCTGTGCGAGCAAAACGGCTGCGACTTCATGCTCGTCCAGGGCCCCGCGCAGGTGCGACGGCTGTTCGACCTCAGCTGCCTGCTCGACCGCCTGCCGTTCCGCGAGCAGAGCTCACAGGCCGAGCACTACCAGGGGAGCTGATTGTCGCGGCTGGCAAACGTGCCGTTGGTCCGCCGAGGCGCCTGTCAGCGTGTTAATCGACATACCATCTGACTGGTATGTATAATGGCTGCAAATGGCCACCGCCAGTGCCGAGACCACCAGTGCGCGGCGCACCCAGGCCGAGCGACGCGGTGCGACGCGCGCAGCACTCCTCGACGCGACGATCGATTGCATCGTGGAGGAGGGCTATGCGAACACGACGACGCGCGCAATCGCTCAGCGCGCCGGCGTCACGCCGGGGGCCCTACAGCACCATTTCGCCACGAAGACCGAGCTCCTCAGTCAGGCCAGGCGCCACATATCCAAGAAGATTGTGCAAGAACTGGCTGCCGATCGACCAGACACGGCGCTTCCCATCCAGGAGCGCACCGAATGGTTCCTCGATCGCGTGTGGGACCTGTTTAAGGGCCCGCTGTTCCACGCAGGGATGGAGCTTTGGGTGGCCTCGCGGACCAACAGCGAGCTGCGCAGCAGTCTCGTCGACGTGCAGCGCTACGGAGCCCACGCGATCATCGCCACCGGGCCGGTCCTCTACCCAGAGCTCGCCAGGCGGCCCGGCCTTGCCGAGCTGATCGCCACCGGGCAGGCGACCATGCGGGGCCTGGCGCTGCTCAGGTTCGTCAACGACGCAGACGCCGACCGGGTGTGGCCGGCAACCCGTGCACACCTACTCGCCCTGACCCTCCAGTTCAGCCGCGAAGCCGGGCAGACCCCATGAGCACTGTCCCAACGACGCGGCCAGCTCGCCCGGCCGCGGACGCCGCGGCTCCTCACGCGCCAACACCGGCTCGCCCGCCTGCTCGGATGGCGCTCAAGCGCGTCGCACTGACCGCGGCCACAGCGTTGGTGACCGCAAACATCTGGACCGGCTGCCCTCTGCTGGCGCTGTGGATCGGGGCTCAAGTAGACCATCAACAGGCTCTGAGCATGGCCGCCGTCGGCGTCGTCATCCTCGCACTCGCCCTGCTCACGTTCACCATGGCTGTGGCACTCGCGTGGCTCAACAGCACCTATGACGAGCTGATCGGGCGTCCGCGCACGGAACGCCGCGCCGTCTGGCTGCGAAGCATGCGCGCCGAGGCCGAGGGCCACGTCAGCCAAAGGACGGGGGTCACGCTGCTCGAGCACATCGTCACGGTGAACGTGTATGTCGCCGTCACCGGGTTGGCCGTCTGGTGGATCTTCTTCGCTCCGCCGCAGCTCCCCTCCGGCTGATCCCAGCGCCAGCCGGAGGACTACCTGCACGGAGAGGGGGGGATTCGAACCCCCGAACGAGGTTTCCCCCGTTACGCGATTTCCAGTCGCGCCCGTTCAACCGCTCCGGCACCTCTCCACAAACGGATCATCGATCGCTGTCGACGGCGGCCCACCAAGGCTACGACACCGGCGCCCCCGTCCGTTGCTAGGCTCCCCGCATGCTCATCGTCGCAAGCGCAGCGTTCGACAGGACGATCGGTCTGATCTTCACGTTCGGTGGCATCGGCGTGGTGGTCAACGCAATCATCATCTACATCGCCATCCAGGTCAAAGGCGAGCACCGCGAGAATCGAGAGTACCTCGAATCTCGCCGTCCGCCGAACGTCTGACGCCGGGCCCGCAGCGCAGCCGCTCAGACACGGTCAAAGACGCGAGGCGACCACGGCGCACGCGGTGACCACCATCGCCAGCGACAACGCCGCCAGCGCGCCGTCCAGCGGAGCCAGCATCCGCTGAAGCGTCAGCGCCTCGCTGCTGCCGTCGCGCAGTCTGCGCTGGCCGTTCACAGCCAGCGTACGTCTGCGCAGCTCACGCGCCGGCGAGCTCAAGCGCCTCTGTGCCACGCTCAGCGCGGTGCAGCCCGCCACCATCAGAAGGCCCGGCAGCGCCACCTTCTCCGCGTTCACGAAGTACCCGGTGAACGCCGGGAAGCCGCCCCAGCCGAGCGCGAACCACAAGTCGCTGTGGAAACGCCCGCCCGCCAGCTCGAGGTTGTAGGCCGGCAGGAACAGAGCGCCCACCAGCACCACCGGCACCAGCCACACCGATACCGTCAGCACGCCCGCCACGCCGATCGCCACCGCACCCGCCAGCCCCACCACTCCCAAGCCCGCCAGCGTCTGGGAGGAGATGCTCGTGCCCAGCGGGCGATCGTGCAGCTCATCCAGCGCATGCGCCGCAACTCCCACCGCCAGCGCAAACGCCGCCAGACCCCACAGCAGGCGATTGATGTGCAGCGTCGGCGCCAGCGCAGCCCCCAGCGCGAAGTAGCTCAAATGCCATGCCGTGTACGGCGGGTGCAGCAGCGTCATCAGCTCGCCGGCGCGCCCACGTCCGCGCGCATAGAAAGCGGGGCGCTCGTGGGCAGGAACCTCGGGCGCGGCAGCGCCGCGATCGTCGCGATCGCCCGCCACCCCGGGGCGCCTCGAGGGCCGACCAACCCGCGCCTCACTGCCCATCCGGCTCACCGTCCCTGATCGCCGACATGACCACGCCGCCGCCGAGGCTCATGCGTCTCACGTGCACATCGCACAGCCCCGCGCCTTTCCAGTAGCCGACGAGCCGCTCGAGCGGGTGGCGCATGTAGAAGCCACGAATACTGGGGCCCAGGAAACGGCCCACCTCAGCCCACTCGCGCGAGGCCAGCCGACCCAGCGTCGGCAAGCCAACATCTGTGTACAGACGCCACGCCACGCGCGTCGGCAGCCACGCCGGCACGCCGAACTCCAGCGAGCCGATGCGTCCCCCCGGCCGAAGCACTCGAGCGAGCTCAGCCACGGTGGCAGCCGGATCGTCGACGTAGCGCAGCAGGTAGGTGAACGTCAGCGCATCGAAGCTCGCGTCCGCGAACGGCAGCGCCTCCGCCTGCCCTTCCAGGAGCTCCACCCGCCCGCTTTCAGCGGCCGCAAAACGCACTCGAGCGCCGGCCAGCATCTCCGCGCTCTGATCGATGCCCACCACCGAGCACCGGGCGCGCGACAGCAGCTCCGCCGCCACCATGCCCGTGCCCGTCGCCACGTCCAGCACACGCTCGCCAGCGCGCGGCGCCACTGCGCTCACCAGCGCCCGCCGCCAGCGCGGATCCTGCCCGAAGCTCAGCGCCGCCGACAGCGTGTCGTAGTGGCGCGGCAGGCCGCGAAACAGATCCAGCGCCTCGCGCTTGCGAGGCGAAGCGTGATCGCCGGGAACGCCGCTGTCGAGGTCGCTGGGTGCGGGCGTGCTCATCTTCTCGCCGATCTGACAGGCTAGCGTCCGATGAGCACGGTGATGCTGATAACGGGTGCCTCCAGCGGCATCGGCGAGGCCACGGCGCGTCGCCTGGCGCGCGAGCCGGACGCCACACTCGTGCTCGTCGCCCGCCGCCAGGAGCGGCTGAGCCGGCTGGCCTCAGAGCTCGGTCAGCAGCGCGTGAGCTTCCTCGCCGCAGACCTCACCGACGATGACGCGCCCCGGCGCATCCTCGAGCACCTGCTCGAGCACCACGGAAGCCTGCACCTGCTGGTCAACAACGCCGGCGCAGCCTGGCGCGCGCGCTTCGCCGACGGCGGCTATGAGAACGTGCGACGCACGATGGCCGTCAACTTCGATGCGCATGTGCGACTCAGCGAGGCGCTGCTGCCACTGCTGCGCGCATCCGCTCCCGCCGCCATCGTCAACGTCTCCTCCACCGCCGGGCGCGTCGCGCGCGCCGGCAGCGGCGCTTACAGCGCCTCGAAGTTCGCACTCGCGGGCTGGTCGGACGGGCTGTGGGCGGAGGAGCGCCCGCACGGCGTGCACGTCGGGCTGGTGCTGCCCGGCTTCACCTCCACCGAGGGCTTTCCCCAGTCCGAGCTGACCGCCAAGCCCTGGACGCGCTGGATCGTCTCCACCCCGGAGCAGGTCGCCCAGGCGATCTATGAGGCGGGCATCGGCCGACGCGCCGAGCGCTACGTGCCCCGCCCCTACGCACTCGCCGCCGCGCTGCGCGTCCTGGCCCCCGGCCTTCTCCGGCGCGTGCTCGGCGCTAGCTCCGCCGCGGTCCTGACCACGACTACCCGCGCCGATCTCATCGAGGATGAGCCGCTCGCAAGTGGGCTATCCAGGTCATAGCGCCCCCGCGCACGGCGCTACTGCTCGAGCTCGCCAGCGTAGAGCGCAAACACCGCGCCCTGCGGATCGGCCACGATGCCGATCTTCGCAATGCCGAGATCGATCGGCCCCGCGAGCACGCTGCCTCCGAGCTCGGTGACCTTCACCAGCGCCACCTCCGTGTCCTCGGTGCCGAAGTACACGAGCCAGCCCGGTGGCGCGTCCGGCATCCTCGGCGCGCTGATCGCGCCGTTGTTCGCACCGGCGTTCTTGATCGCCAGGTAGACCTGCTCCATTCCCGGGAACTGCTCAACCTCCCACCCGAACAGGGCGCTGTAGAACTCGCCCGACGCATCCGGTTCGGGCGACTGGAGCTCGTTCCAAACGAGTGCGCCGGGGGCGTTCACCAGCTGCGCGCCACGGTGATCGCGCGCCTGCCAGAGCATGAAGTAGGCGCCCTGAGGGTCCTGTATCACCGCCATGCGGCCCGCCTGCATCACGTCGAACGCCGGTGCGTGCACCGTCGCACCCAGCTCTGCCGCCCGCGCCGCCACGTCGTCGGCGCGCTCCACCCACACATAGGAGTTCCACAGCGCCGGCACCCCCGCCTCGCGCTGCTGCTGAGGCTGCGGCGCGATCGCCGCGACATGCTTGCCGTCGCGCAGCTGCATCGAGTAGAACGCGCCGTCGCCCGCCGGACGGTCATCCGAATCCCAGCCCAACAGCTGCGAGTAGAACGCCTTTGCGCCTTCCTGATCGCTGGTGGCGAGTTCCGACCAACAGAACGTCCCCGGCGTGTAGCCGCTGCGCTCTCCCATTGCGTTGGCAGCGTAGCGCAACGCCGCAGGGCACGAACGCCTAAGCAATCGCTGTACGATCGTGGCTTCCCGCGCCCACGACATGCCCCAGAAGGAGCGATCCGATGCAACCGAACCGACCAGCGGCCGGCCTGTTAGCAGCTTCCGCGCTCGCGCTCGCCACAGCTGCGCTGCCGCCGGCTGCCGCGTCGGCTGCCAGCACACACAAACGTCCGCTGCTCAAGAGCCTCACCTACAGCCCCACCACCGAACACGGCTCTGACGGCTTCCTGGAGGCAAAGTACACGGCCACCATCGAGCTGTACCAGTCAGCGCCGTCGATCTACTTCGCCATCGACAGCGTCGGCACGGCAACTTCAGGACCGAAGCCGGACCGGAAAAGAGCTATCGCGCCGGCGTGCACAAGGTGTCATTCACATTCGACGCGCTTCCCGGCGGCACGTTTCAGATCACGCTGTTCGCCCGTGTGCGCCCGCCGGCCAACAGCGACACGCTGAAGGCTCCCGCCCCGATCAAGAGCTCCGACCCGGCCACGCTGGTCGTCAAGGAAGCCGGCGAAGGCGAAGCGGGCACGGGGATGGTCAGCAAGATCTAGGCTGAAGCCCTCCCATGGCTGAGGAGATCGCCATCCGCGGCGAGAGCATCAGGCTCGGGCAACTGCTGAAGCTGGCTGGCGTGGTGGACAGCGGTAGCGAGGTCAAGGCGCTGCTCGCCCAGCAGCCGGCGCTCGTCAACGGCCAGCGCGAGGATCGTCGCGGGCGCCAGCTCAATATCGGCGACAGCGTCGTCATCGGCGAGCATCACCTGCTCGTGGGGTAGGGGCCGAGCTGGGGCGGTGAGCTCCTACCCGCGCCACTGGACGGCGCGCCCACGTGTCGATCGCGCCGCGCACGGGGTCGACCGGGCGATCCTCATCGACGTCACCGGGAGCGGGGGCGGCTCGCACACCGCTGCCGAGCCGTACGGTCGCCGTCCGCTCAGGTCAGGTTGGCGACGATCACAGGCGCGCTCGTCGGGACGTTCGTGCCGCCCAGCGGCTCCGCGGTCACCATCACCGCCGTAGCGCCCTTCAGGCTGGTAGGGACCACCACCGTCGCATCGCCCTTGCTCGTCACCGTGAACAGCGCGTCCGTCGGCTGAGGGCCGCCCGCGCGTTTGATCCACACCTCATAGATCCGCTGCGGCGGCGTCTGCGGCATGCCGGAGATTTCCAGCTGCCCGCGATCGTCGCTCACACGCAGCAACACCTCCGCGCCGGCCGGTGCCTGCGCGTGGAACACGTGCGTCGTCGCCGAGCCGCCGCCGGCAGAGAACACCACCACCGCCAGCACGATCGCTGCCGCCACAAGCGCGCCCGGCGCCAGCGCGCGCCAGCGCAACCACGCCGCTGCCCCGCGCCGGGAGAAACGTGTGTGCGCGCGCACCGGCTCGTGCGCCTGTTGGCTGCGCAGGTCCTCGTGGACGCTCGCCATTACCCGCTGCTTCAGCTCCGGTGGAGCGCCGCGGTACTCCACTGCCGCCGGCAGCGCGCCCGTCACCACCTCCAGCGCGGCCACCTCCTCGCGGCACACCGCGCACGACTCCAGGTGCCTAGAAAATTGCTCGTGCTCGTGCTCCTCCAGCGCGCCGAGCACGTACGGGGCGGCGTTATCGTCGCAGCGCTGTCGATCATCGGTGCTCATCGCACCATCTCCGCCGGGTCTCCCAGCGCCATGCGCAGCTTCGACAGGCCAAGGCGCATGCGTCCCTTGATCGTGCCCACCGGCATTTCCAGCATCGTTGCGATCTGCACGTGCGTCATTCCCCCGAAGTAGGCCAACTCGATCACCCGGCTCTGCTCGCCTGGGAGCTCGTCGAGCGCGTCACGAACTTCACGCGCCTGCTCGCGACGCGCCACGTCCACGTCGGTGCGCTGCGGCGCAGCCACGCGCTCCTCGATGCCCTCCTCCTGCACCAGCCCGCGGTCGCGCACCGCGCGTCGGCGCAGCCCGTCGATCGCCCTGTTGTGGACGATCCCCAACAGCCACGTACGGACGCTGCCGCGGTTGCGGTCGTAGCGCGTGCGGCTGCGCCACAACGCCAGGAACGCCTCCTGCACCACGTCCTCCGCCAGGGCTCGCTGCGAGCAGATCCTGTACGCCAGCGAGAACGCCGCATCCGCGTGGCGGTCATAGATCACCTCGAACGCGTCCGCCTTGCTCCTGTAGACGAGCTGCATGAGCTCCTCGTCTGCGAGCACGCACAGGCGCTCCGTCGAGCCGCTGCCGCCGTGACGCCCTGGATTGAACATGCCGCCCATTCTTACGCCATGTAACCGGATTTGGATCAGCGCAGGTCAGACGCCGTGCCGCGCGGGCGAACGAGCGCCGCAGGTGTCCACCGTCACAGGGCATCGCTCGGCGCGCGCCGCGCGGCGCGGTACTCGATAACCCTGGCGATCATCAGGCTGAGCTCGAAAAGCAGATACAGCGGCACCGTCTCCAGTAGCAGCGTGATCGCATCACCCGGCAGGAACGCAGCTACGGCGCCGCACGCAAGGACCGCATAGCGGCGGTTGTGGCGTAGCTGCTTGGTCGTCACGATCCCCGCGCGCGTGGCCGCCAGCACCCCCACGGGGACCTGGAACACCAGACCCATCGCCAGCAGCACCACCGCCGCGAAGTGGTAGTACTGGCTGGCCTGGACGAGCACATTGAACTCGCCGCTGTTGAAGTTCTGGAAGAAGCGCACAGCCGCCGGCAGCACCACGAAGTAGCCGAACGTCACGCCCGCCACGAACAGAAACGGGATCGACAGCATCAACGATGTCGTCACACGGCGCTGCTCCGGGCTGAAGGCGGGCAACAGGAAGCCGTAGAGCTCATAAAGGATGACCGGCAGCGACAGGATCATCGCGAAGATGAACGAGATTCCGATCGTCGTCGTGAACGGCTCGCCGATCCCGAGCGTCACCGGCTTGTTGCCCGTGGGAGCGGCCGACAGATGCGTGATCGCCCTGTTCAGCTGCGGCGTCACCTTCGACAGCGAGGACTTCGTCGCGACCGACGCTCCGCTGCCCGGGCGCTCGAGCGTCTGCACCACCGACCTCAGCTCCGTGGCAACCGTGCGTGCGCTCTGCTGCACCGTGTAGGTCGAGCCCAGCGGGCCGTTGCCGGCCTTGACCTGTTTCTCGGTCTGGTGGGCCAGCGGCGCGTTGATGATCTTCAGCAGCGCGTTGTTCTGCCAGAAGCAGAAGCCAAACGCCACCGCCACCACCGCCAGGCACACGATCAGACGGCCGCGCAACTCCTCCAGATGGTCGACCACGCTGAGGCGGTCCTCATGTCCGATGCTGCCAACAGCCGTCGCCATGTTCCGCTCACTCGTCCAGTTCTCGGTTGGGTGTCAGTCGTCGATGGTCGCCGTGGGTGCTCAGGAGAAGCCCCCGCTATGCGGGAAGCTTCTCCCTCACCGGCTGGGGAGTCGGTAGGACCTGTACCGCAGCCGGGGCCTGCTGTGCCGGAGCCTGCTGGACCGGCTCGACAGCCTCCTGGGTCTGCTGCTGCGCCGCGAGCACCGGCTGAGCCATCGGCTGTGCCGTAGGCGTCTCGCCGCTGATCGCGTCCTTGAAGCCGCGCATGCCGTCGCCGAGCGAGCGGCCCATCTCCGGCAGCCGCTTGGCCCCGAACACCAGCAGCAGCAGGATCAGCAGAAAGGCTATGTGGAGTGGGTTGTCAAGTCCCATGTCGTTTGTTCCTCCTGAAATCGATTTCTCTGCGCCCGAGTCTCGGGCCGATGACTACCTCTACGCGGAGGAGCCGCCTGCGGATCAACCGCGGCCCCTCCAGCTCTCGCGTCTACGACTTGATCAGCGGTTCGATCTTCGGCAGGACCTGCGCCTTCGTCAGCGGCACGTCGAACCCCTGGTTTGGCGTTGGGCTCTTGTCAATCAGCAGGTCGATCGCCGCTGCGTGGCGCGCCTCGATCTGCACGATGCTCCCCGCTGCCGCCAGTACTTGCTTGCTCTGCAGCGACGGTCCTGCGCCGTTGTACGCGCTCACGCCCGTGTTCTCCAGCACCGATGCCAGCGCCAGGAACGAGCTCTGGCTGCTCGCCGGAAAGACGAACGTCGGCTTCGCCACCGGCTTGCCGCCCAGCGACTTGATCGCGGCGCTCAGCGCCTTGACGTGTTCCGCCTCCTGTTCGCCGAACATCCTCGCGTAGGACTTGGCTGCACCACTGAGGCGCACTTCCCTGCCCTTCACGTTGTAGAAGTCCGACTCCAGGTACTCCAGCGTCAGCGCGAAGTTGAGGATTTCAGCGTCGCCGCTGCTACCCGCCGCAAACGCCTGTGAGACGAACGGCGTCACCGCGGAGACCCCGTACACCGCGCCCGCAGCAAGTGCGCCGCGCAGTAGAAAGCTCGAGCGGGTGATCCCCCCGACCTCGAGGTCTGCCAGCTCCGGATTCGCCATATCGGGCTGGCCGGTATAGGTGAGTGTGTGGTTAGACATGACTCTCAGCTCCTTTTCTCAACCTGCGATCACGCCAGGAACGGTTTGACCGCCGCCAGCACCATTGACATGTCCTCCGGCTTGGCAAACGCGCCATCGGGAGTCACCGATTTCTTGGTCAGTGTTCCGAGCGTGGCCGCGTGGCGTGCCTCGACGGTGTGGATCGCCAGCGCCGTCGCCAGCAGTTCAGGGCTCTGGATGTTCGGCGCTTGACCCAGGTAGGCCGAGGCCCCGAGGTTCTCCACCGTATAAGCCAGCTGCGCCACCTGTGTGGCGTTGTTGATTGGGAACTTGCCGTTGGGGTTTTCCGCCGGCGTCCCGCCCAGTTTCGAGACGGCGCCTTTCAGCGCTTGCACGTGCGTCGCCTCCTGGGCTCCGAATTCCTTGATCAGAGTCGCAGCCTGGCCGCTGAAGAGTCCCGAAGCCACAACTTTTGCGTAGAATTCACGCTCCAGATACTCGAGCGTGAGCGCATAGTTCAGGATCGCGATATCGCCGCTGCTTGCTGTCGTAGCGGTCGTCGCCGGCGCCACCGCCGAGGCGGTGGTTTTTTTGCTGCCGCTGCCACACGCTGCGAGCACGAACGCACCGAAGCTGGCCGCGCCCGCACTCCCTGCCATCTTCAAGAACCGCTTGCGGTCCACATCATCGCGCACCAAACGCTCGACGATCCCGGCGGGCTGCGGTGCCGAGTCCCCGCTGATCGCATGGTCCTCGCTGGTCGTACTGGACATCTTCTTACCTCCGCTTCCTAACATGATGGAGTTCGCGGGTTGGTCGCCCGCACCGTTCATGTGCACTATTCGCAGCGAGCCGTGAAACAGATCACACAGCTGCGAGCACATCACTGGCAGCTGTGACTCACAGCACCTCACCGTGAGCCGCAGCTGCAGCAGCGGTTAGACGATGAAGCCTGTTCCCTTCACCGCCGCCAGCACCTTGTCGGCCGTCTCCGGGGTGTCGAACGGTCCGTTGGGGGTGATCTGCAGTCCCGCGGGTTCGTTCAGCAGTCCGATCACCGAGGCGTGACGAGCCTCGACAGTCAGGATCGATACGGCCGCCTTGACGTACGCCGGCGTCTTGATGTTCAACGCCTGCCCGGAGTACGCGTGCACGCCCGTGTTCTCGAGCACCTCTGATGTTTCCATGAACATCTGTGCGTTTTTGTTCGTTCCCTTGAAGTCAAACGACGGCATCTTGACCGCCTTGGACCCGAGGTGCGACTTCAAAAACGCAACGTGCGCGTTCTCATCGCGCGTCACCACCTTCAGGAACGCCTGCCCCTGTGAGCTCAGCGGGAGGTTGGCCTCGGTGGCGCCGTTGTAGAACGCCGCCTCCAGGTACTCCAGCGTGAGGGCGTAGTTGAGGATGCCCACGTCGCCCTGGCCGAAGCCGCGCGGTGGGCGCCCATTATAGGTGGCGCCGAACGCGTCCGGAGCGAACGCAGACAGCAGCGCTCCACTGCTGACCATCGCGCCGCCCGCGACGCCGGCCTTCTTCAGAAAGCCGAGGCGCGTATCACCGGATACGCCGTTCGCAGCTTCGCGAATGGCACCGTCGACGTCGACCTCAGCGAGGTTGATCTCGTGACTCATGGTTTCTCCCTATCTCGGGGGGTTTGAGGTGGGCCGTGCGCCTCTGGAGCACACGACCGCCGTTTTCGTGACTACGGGCGTGGTGCATATTCGGATCAATGCGAACTTCAACGTGCACCCTTGATCCATGCGGGCGGGATCCGCGTTAAGCACTTGATGTCCCGCACGCGTCGCCCAAGCTGATGCCTCGCCGGTCGCGCGCGAGCCGGTTGCGCCCGCGCATATCCGAGAGCGCAGGGGACATTGCACACGCCGCCCCCGGCCCGCTCCGCCAGCGGGTGCTCAGCGCTGTCAGCGGTGAGCACCATCACCGCCCGCGCGCGCCGCTGGACTTGTCCGGGGGCGCTCGATGGGTGCTCGGTGGCTCGAGCGTGCTGCTCGCCGCGCTCATCAGCGTGGGCCTCGTCGCGCTCGCTCGTTCCTCGCCGGGCGCCGGTCCCCGCACGCGCTCCTCCGCGATCGCGCTCAGCCTCAGCACCACGCGCGCTTCGCTGCGACGGGCCGGCCTGCGCACCGAACTGATCGTCTCCGGGATGCCCGAGCCACCCGTTGGCGAGGTGTACGAGCTTTGGCTCAACCGCGCCAGCACAGCGCCGCAGCCCACCGACGTTCTGTTCACCGTCACACGCGAAGGCAACGGCGCGGTGGATGTCCCTGGCAGCCTGCGAGGCGTGCGCGAGGTCACGGTCACCAGCGAGCCGCTCGGCGGCAGCTCCTCTCCCACCACCGCGCCCCTGCTGCGCCTGCTCGTCACGGCGCCCGATTAGTCACGGCGCCCGATTAGTAGTGCGCCGTTAGGTTGGTGGTACTCGTAGTTGGTGGTCAGGCGGCAGCTCTCTGCGGCAGGTGGGGCAGGTGCCCTGCCAGCAGGCCAGGAGTGCTTGCAGCTCCCGGACGAGCGCGAAGAGGTTCAGGCTGCCGCCTTGGTTGGCGGGCGCCGCCGTCGCTCCAGGGTGAGGAAGGCGTGTGCGATCGAGACGAGCGTGATGTGGTGGTCCAGCCGCGGTAGGTGCCGCCCTCGAAGTGATCCGACGCGATGCTCCAACCCGCCGGCGCAGGCCGACACATCCGGAGCGCCTCAGATGCCTCCCTGGCGGATCACGGTACTTTCAGCGCCGGCTGCTGGTAGGGCCCGAAGCCGGCTTGCGCGTTGGCGATCGCAGCTTCCGCGTCTTCCTGGGTCATGAACCCGGCCGACACCTCGGCTTTGGCCGCGGCTGCGAATTTCGAGGCATAGTCAGCCGTCGTCGGGTACAGCGACTTCAGCTTCGATTCGCTGAAGTCCTTGAAGTACCCGGACAGCAGGCACAGCCCCTCGTCGCGCAGCGTTTCGTTGGTGATGCCACCCGTCTCAAAGAAGCTGAACGCGCCTTCCAGCTCCCGCTGCAGCTGCAACGGGTTGAGGCTCTCTTCGTTGGGCTTTGCGAAGTTGATCGCCGAATATTCCTCCACCGGCACCTGTGCGTCGGGCATCCGGATACCGCCCTGGCCAATGCCGTATTGGTTCTTGACCACCACGTCATACAGGCCAAAGAACACGGGGAAAGTCTCGATCTGCGGGCTTTTCGGCGGCTGCACGCCGTCCACGATCCAGTTCTGCAGGGCCTCCAGCGCCGCCTGCTCGACCTCGTACAGCGGCATGTTGTCGGGCTGGTTGACACCGTCGAGCGCCGTCCCCGTGCCGTTTATCGGCGTGCCGAGAATACATTCCGGCACTTTCAGGGTCGGCTCCTCGCGGGCGATCGTCTCGGTCTCATACGCCCCCTCGTTGCCGTCGATGTGCGCCGCGCCCGCCAGTTCCCACGTGCGCAGGTAGTCGTTGTCCGGCTGGCGCGCCGCGGCAGCGTCGAGCTCTTCGATGTCGCCCTGGGTGTTCAGCTGGATGAACGGCGCCGTGTTGCTCGTGCGGATCAGCGCCGGCAACGGCGACGTGGCGATCAGGCCTTCGCCGATCGGCGCCGCCGTCACAGCGCGGCCCACGGCCAGGAACCCGTTGAAGACGTGCTTGAGCGGTTGGATCGCATCGACGTAGGTGTCGACGCGGAAGGCCGACTGCGAGTCGCCCGCCCCGATCAGCAGCTTTGGCGTCAAGCCACCCAGCAGCGTCGCACTGTCGGCCTTCAGCGCTTCCGCGGCCTGCGTGAAGATTTCATAGGACTGCCCGTCGTTGCTGTCGCCGAGCGTGCCGTAGCGCTCCGGATCCCAAGCGGCGAGGTCCTGCATGCCGGCCCGCTGGGCCGTCACGCCGACGTACGCATAGCCCTTGTTGATCAGCTCGCTCTCGAGCTGCGCCCACACCGGGTCCTGATCGCCACCGGTGGTGTCGTTCAGCCACTCGAACACGACGGTGCCGTTGAACTTGGCCGCGTTCGTCGGGTAGCGGATCAGCAGGCGCGTCGTGTACGGCACGCCCGTCTTCGAGGGCGTCACGCTCCAATCGCCGTTCGACGACCAGAAGCCGCTCTGCCTGTAGATGGTGTCCGTGCCCGACATCTTGAACTCGTGTTCGACGTAGCCGGCTTCCGCCATGGTGACCGTGTTGAGCGTGGGCGCGCCGGGGACGCCGGAGGGCGGTGGCACTGCGTCATAGGGATAGCCGTGATCCCCGCTCGTGGACGGGATTTCGGTCAACGTGGGCTGTGCCACGGCACTCGACGCCGCCAGCGCGCCCGCGGCGCAGCACATGCTCACCGCCAAGATCGACGCGGCCGCAGCCCTCTTGACCCATTGCGACGCCCGGTTTCCCACAGCTCCTCCCTCCACGAGATCGAGTGACCCACCTGCCGCCGGGGCTTGCGATCGCGCCGCCCACCGGCTCCTCGTGGCGCAAGCTAGCACCGCAACCCGTGATTGTCAAACCAGAGTCGGATTCGACTCTCGACGCAGCGGAGACTCCTGCTACTCGCGCGAACCCGGCTCGGACGGACGCTCGGCACCCGCGAGGTGCTCGCGCAGCGCCAGCGCGAATTCATCGGCCGAGATCCCCTGGAGGCCGGCTGGGGTGGCGAAGCGCTCCAGGAAGGTGGCGATCATGTCCACGAAGCTCAGCACGATCGTCTCCTGTTCCTCGGCTGTGCGCTCCGCCAGGAACACAAACTCGAACATCCGGTCGAACAGACGTACCAGCAGCTCTGCGCTGAAGGCCGGGGCTCCCGTGAGGAGCCCGGCGGCCCTGGTGGCTGAGCGAAGCGAGTCGGCGAGCCGCTCGTCCAGCTCCCGCACCCGGCCCAGCACGGCTGGACTCAGGCGCCCGCCAAACCACACCGGCACCCCCTCCGGGTGAGCTTGGTGATGGCGCATGTGCGCCAGCGCGACAGCCTCCGCCAGGGAGCGAACGGTCACCCGCTCCAGCGCGAGCACAGCGGCCACGACCGCATCGTCGATCAGCACCAGCTCGTGGTCCAGGTAGGCGGCGATGATCTCCTCGCGATTGGCGAAGTACCTGTAGATCGTCGCAACCGGGATCTGCGCTCGGACCGCCAGCGAGCGTGTCGTCAGCGCGTCGATGCCGCCCTCGGCGAGCAGTTGCGCCGCCGCCGTCAGGATCGACTCCACACGCTCGCGGCTGCGTCGTTGCAGCGGTGCGCGCCTGCTCACAGCCGCACCGCCGGCCTGCGCGAGCCAAGCTCCGGGGACGGCGGTTTCACGGGGGACATTCAAGCCTACTCACAGCCCGAACGCCCGCGCCAACAGCTCATACGAGTGCCTGCGCGCCTCATGCGAGTAGGTGATGCTGACCACGATCACCTCCTCCGCGCCGTAGCTCGCCGCCACCTCCTGCAGCTGTGCGCGCACCTTCTCCGGCGAGCCCACCACAGCACGGCGCTCCGAGCGTTGCGCGCCCCCGCTCCCATCATCAGCCAACAGAAAGCGAAGCGCGTCCTCCGGCGGCGGCACTGCGATCAGCTGGCCTCGACGCAGCAGGGTGAACGTCATCCGCCCGCTCGCCGCCAGCCGCTGCGCCTCGTCCTCGTCCTC
>JBOGXX010000154.1:0-11397 GCA_050696475.1 Solirubrobacteraceae bacterium
GCGCTGCGCCGGCGTCGGCGTCGGCGCGCGTGCCTCCGGTGGCTCCAGCGCGTGCGCCTCGGCGGTCGGCTCGACCGCTGCGCGCGGGCCGGCGGGGATCTCGAACACATGGCTCTCCACCGCCTCCTGTGCCAGCGCCTCGCTCGCAGCTGCAAACGCGCGCGGCGCCTGCACGGCCAGCTCCAGCGGTTCGTCCCGCGGCGCTCCGGCGCCGTCGAGCGCGGGATCCCGCACGGAGACCGGCTCGTCCGCAGGCCGATCGGCGGTCTCAGTCGCAGTCGCTGTCTCAATTCGGTCAGCTTCAGCGGCGTCGACACGGCGACGCCGACCGAAGATGCGGGCGAAGAAGCCGCGGCGCGGAGCCGGCATGGGCCTCCAAAGGGGCGCCGGCTCGAGCTTCGCTTTGGTGTCCTGGCGCGCCGGGTCCGCCTCCGCCATATGGGCCTTCGCGGCCTCTGGCTCATCTTCCGCGGCCTGTCGCTCGTGCTGTGCGGCGTGCGGCTCAGTGGCCTGTGGCTCGTGCTGTGCGGCGTGCGGCTCAGTGGCCTGTGGCTCGACGTCCGGCGCGGTGAGCTCGCGGGTCACGCTCAGCGTCACCTTCGTGCCCCAGCCGGAAGGCTGGATGGACACGGTCCCGGTAGTGTTCTGCGCGGCCCACTCGACCGTCTTTTCGGGCTCCACGCGGACGATACGGATCTCGCCGAGCTCGCCCAGCTGGCGTGCGAGGCAAGCGGGGTCGCTGAGCTCCGACCACAGCTCCGGTGGCGACTTGACCAGCGTGCGCTGCACCTCCGAGGAGATCATCGCTCACACATTCGAGCGATCGGGCGCGAGTCCTTCCGCGCAGAGGGCAGCTATGCGGCGGAGGGTGCTCCCTGTGCTCTCAGCAGGCCTCGATCGTGCAGCAGCTCCGCCACCTGCACCGCGTTGGTGGCGGCGCCCTTGCGCAAATTGTCGGACACGATCCACATGTCCAACGCGCGCTCGTGTCCGGGGTCGCGGCGGATGCGGCCGACGAACACCTCGTCGCTGCCGGATGCATCGATCGCCAGGGGGTACAGCGCCGCGTCCGGATCGTCGAGCACGGTCACTCCCGGCGCCGCCGCCAGCAGCTCTCTCGCGCGCTCCGGGCTGAGGTCCGCGCGCGTCTGCACGTTGACCGCCTCCGAGTGGCTGTTGAGCACCGGCACGCGAACGCACGTCGCGGAGATACGGATGGATCGGTCGCCCAGGATCTTGCGCGTCTCGTTGATCAGCTTGCGCTCCTCGTCGGTGTGGTCCTCACCCGCGGCGAACGAGCCGGCGTGCGGGAGCGCGTTGAACGCGATCTGGTGGGCGTAGGCGCCCGGCGGCTGGATCTGCTGCTCGTGCAGCAGCGCGTGGGACTGCTCGAGCAGCTCGTCGACCGCCCGCCTGCCGCTGCCCGACACCGCCTGGTAGGTGCTGATCACCAGTCGCTCGATCCCCGCCTCGTCGTACAGCGGCTTCAGCGCCACCACCATCTGCATGGTCGAGCAGTTCGGGTTGGCGATGATCCCGTGGTGGGACGCCAGCGCCTTCGGGTTGACCTCGCTGACGACCAGCGGCACGTCGTCGTGCATGCGCCAGCGTGAGGAGTTGTCGATCACGACGGCCCCGGCGGCGGCGAACTTCGACGCCCACTCGCCCGACGTCGAAGCGCCCGCGGAGAACAGCGCGATGTCGAACGCCTGGATCGATTCGTCGCTCAGCCCCTGCACGATCAGGCCGCCCTCCAGCTGCTTGCCCACCGAGCGATCCGACGCGAAGGCCACGATCTCCCGCGCAGGGTACGCGCGCTCGCGCAGCAGCTCGAGCATCAGCGTGCCGACCTGACCCGTTGCTCCCACCACCGCTACCCGGTACCCGTCGCTCATGCCCTCAGGGTAACGGGCGCCGTGTCGCCCGCTTGAGCCTGAGCGCTCAGCTGCGTTGACACAGATCGGCCGGAGCGCGTCGGGCAACCGCGCGTCGGGCGATCACGAGGTCACGAGTGCGAGCGCGAAGCCGTCGTGACCCTTCTCGCCCACCGTCTGGATGGCCGTCGCGCTCAGCCGCGGCTCCGCCCCCAGCAGATCGTAGAAGCGCCGCACGCCCCCGACTCCCCCGTCTTCGCCCCACGGGTTGCGTGCGTTCGGGTCGATGATCGCTCCGCCACCCACCACGTTGTCCGCGATGATCACGCTTCCAGGACGCGACAGTGCCAACGACCACTCGAGGTAGCTCGCATCGTTCTTCTTGTCCGCGTCGATGAAGATCACGTCGAACGGCTCGCCCTCCGCCGCCAGGGCGGGCAGCGTCTCCAGCGCCGAGCCGTGACGCAGCTGCACCTTCTCCGACAGCCCCGCCGCGGCGATGTTCGCAAGCGCCACCTCCGCGTTGTGCGGGTCGTACTCGAGCGTCACCAGCCTGCCATCCGGCGGAAGGCCCCGCGCGAGCCAGATCGTGCCATAGCCGCCCAGCGTGCCCAGCTCGAGGACACGCCTTGCCCCGTGCATCCGAACGATCAGTTCCAGCAGCTTGCCCTGTGTGGCGCTCGAGGCGATCGGCGCCAGCCCCGCCGCCTCGCTCGCTGCCAGCGCCGCATCGAGCACCGGATCCTGCGGCATGATCCGATCACAGATGTAGCGATCGACGGCAGTCCACAGCTCCTCGTTGCTCGGCGGCTGCCCCATCAACCATCGCGCCACGCGTGCGCGTCCCCGAACTTTCACCGTCAGACGATGATATATGCTCGCCGCGTGCGGACGCAGGTCGGCATTATCGGCGCCGGGCCGGCCGGGCTGACACTCGCGTTGATGCTCCAACGCTCTGGCATCGAGTCCGTGGTGCTCGAGTGCCGCTCGCGCGCGTATGTCGAGCAGCGCGTGCGCGCAGGCCTGCTCGAGCACAACACCGTCGAGCTGCTGCACGAGCTCGGCGTCGGCGAGCGGCTCGAACGCGAGGGCCTCGTTCACAGCGGCGTCTACCTGCGCAGGCCCGGACACACCCAGCACATCGACATGGCCGCGCTCACCGGCAGGCGGATCACGATCTACGGCCAGCAGGAGCTCGTCAAGGACCTGATCGCGGCGCGCATCGAGCGAGGAGGGGAGCTGCGCTTCGAGGTCTCCGACGTCGCCGTCCACGACCTCGACTCCCACCGCCCGCGGATCGCCTACCTCGACGCCGGCGAAGCGCACGAGCTGGAGTGCGACGTGATCGCGGGGTGTGACGGCTTCCATGGCGTGTGCCGAGCGTCGATCCCCGCCGGCGTCCTGACCGAGCACGAGTTCAGCTACCCGTTCAGCTGGCTGGGGATCCTCGCCGAAGCCGAACCGGCCACCGACGAGCTGATCTACGCCTGGCACGAGCGCGGCTTCGCGCTCTACTCGATGCGTTCCTCGCGCATCAGCCGCCTGTATCTGCAAGTGCCCGCCGACGAGCGCATCGGCGACTGGCCGGACGAGCGCATCTGGCAGGAGCTGCAGGCGCGCCTGGCCAGTGACGGCTGGTGCGTGAACGAGGGACCCGTGCTCGAGAAGGGCATCACGCCGATGCGCGGCTACGTGTGCGAGCCCCTGCGTCACGGCAGGCTGTTCCTGCTCGGCGACGCCGCGCACATCGTGCCGCCGACCGGCGCCAAGGGCCTGAACCTCGCGCTCAACGACGTGCGCCTGCTCGCCCCAGCGATCGTCGACTGGTACGAACGCGGATCGACAGCCGCCCTGGACGCCTACTCGGAGCTCGCCTCGCGCAGGGTCTGGCGGGCCCAGGACTTCTCGGGCTACATGACCGAGCTGCTGCACGACCTCGGCGGCGATCGCTTCCATCGGCGCCTGCAGCTCGCGCGCCTGGAATACCTGTCGCGTTCGAGCGCCGCCGTGCGCAGCCTCGCCGAGAACTACGTAGGCCTGCCCGCCGCTCCCGACTTCTGAGGCGCGGGGGCGAGCCACGCCTGTGGGCTCGCGCCATCCTGCCAACCGAACTCCCGCGGATCCTGCAGCGCCTGCGGGTTCTCGAGGATCCAGCGCTGATGCACAGCCGCAAGCCCGTTGTGGAGTTGATCGACGCTGTCGAAGTCTCTGGGGTCCAGCGGCGCGGCGAGCTCCACCCAAACACGATGACCGGACCGTCGCGTGCGAGCCGGCAGCACGAGCGCGTCGCTCCTCAGCGCAAGCTGGGCGCTGCCTTCCGCGAGCTGTACGCGCTTTCCCACGAAGTGCGTATCACGCGGACCCGGCATATCGAAGAACAGGAACACGAGCTCCTGGCGCTCGAGCAGCGCCTGGATAACGCGGAACGAGCCTCTGGCGGGCACCGGGCGGCTCTTCATGCCCTTCTGCCAGCGCGCCAGCCGTCGTCCCCAGTAGTCCGGGCTGGGCGGCTCGAAGAACCACGGCCCGGGGACGGTGTAGGTGACCCGGCGATTCAATGGAGGAGCGCACTGCAGGCGATAGAACGGCCCGACGTGGCACGCGCTGAAAAGCACCCCCCGCGGCGCGGACAGCGCCTCGCTCAGGCGCGAGGCTGAGAGCGCGTCGAGCTTCGCCGACCACGGGTGTGCCCAGAACAGCGCTCTGTCGACCGCCTCCTCGATAACGTGCAGTTGCGCCAGCTCTTCCAGCTCGCCGGCCCGCGAGGTGCCGGCGAGGATCATGTCCATCGCGACGAGCGCGTTCGCCCGGGCCGGCGCGCTGCGCGTCCACAGCGCCCGGGCACGGCGTTCGGCGCGTTTGACCACGAGTCGTGTCGGCGCGACGCTCCGGATCAGCGGCGAGGTCTTGATGCGCATCGCCACAGGGACGGGCGGCATCCGCGGCGGCGCCGGTGCCCGTGTGAGCGACTCGAGCGCGCGGGCGACATAGGAGCTCTCCTCGACGGGAGGCTCGCTTGCGCCCGTCACGCGCGTGTCTGCGCCCGTCCCCCATTGCTCCCGCTCGCCGGTCGGCCTCCTGGGGTGCGCTGGTCGGGGGTCCACCAGCCTGGCCACCGCGCGCGGGGTGGGGTGGTCGTAGATCAGGGTTGAGGGCAGCGCGATCCCCAGTGCAGCCTCTAGGCGGTCTCGCAGCTCGACGCCGGTCAGGGAGTCGAAGCCGAGGTCCTCGAACGCGCTGTCCGCGCGCTCATGATCGATGCACGGCGCCCCGAGCGTCGCCGCGGCCTGAGCCAGCACGAGCTCGAGGACGTCGTTCCCGTGAGCCGCCTCGTCAGGCTCTCGCAACCTCTGCACCGGCGCGGCCGGCTCCGCGCCCGGAAGCGCCCCGTCGGATGCGGCGCTCGAGACCACCAGCTCGCGTTCGATGAGCTCGCGGATCGCGTAGCGCCGCGGCTTGCCCGTGAGCGTCTGCGGCAGCGCCTCCACGAAGCGGATCACGTGCGGATATTCGTACTCGCGCATGTGCTCTCTGCACCACGCCCGCAGCGCCTCCGCGAGCTGTTCGTCGGCGCTCACCTCAGCGCTGCAGCGGACCACCGCGGCGACGCGATTGTGGTCGTTGATGTTCACACCCACCACGCCGACCTGCTCGACCGCGCTGTGCTCCAACAGCACCCGCTCCATGTCCAGCGGCGAGACCCACAATCCGCCCACCTTGAGCATGTCGTCGGTGCGACCTTCGTATACGTAGTTGCCGTCCTCGCGGCGCCTGAACCGGTCGCCGGTGGTCAGCCAGCCGTCGCGCATGCTCTCGCGCGTCTTGCGCTGATCGTGCCAGTAATAGGCAGCACGCGAGTCCCCCCGCACCTGCATCGTCCCCGCTGACGGACCGTGGAGCTCGGCTCCCGCCTCGTCGATCAGGCGTATCTCATAACCGGGTACCGCTCGACCGGTGGTGCCGGGAACGACTTCACCGGGTCTGTTGGAGCAGTAGGCGGTGAACATCTCAGTCGAGCCGACCCCGTCCACGATCTCCAGCCCGAAACGCTCGAGCCACCGATCAAACGTCCTCGAGGGCAACGGCTCCGCCGCCGAGACACACAATCGCACCGAGTTCAAGGCGTCCTCGCTCTGTCGGTGTTCGACCAGCTGCCTGTAGAGGGCTGGTACCGAGAACAGCACCGTGGGGCGATGCTCGTGCAGTCCTTGAAGCAGCTTCTCGGGGGTCGGTGTGCCGTCGAGCAGGATCGCCGTCGCGCCGAAGTGCAGCGGGTAGGACATGCTGTTCCCGAGGCCGTAGGAGTGATAGAGCTTCGTCGTCGAGAACAGGCGGTCCTGCTCGCGGATGCCCAGTGTCTGACGAGCGAAGGTCTCGCATGTCACCTCCATGTCTCGGTGCAGGTGCACCACGCCCTTGGGCCTGCCTGTCGATCCCGACGTGTACAGCCAGAAGGCCATGTCCTCCGGGTGGGTGTCCACCGGCGCCAGCTCCTGCTCCTGGGCTGCCAGCGCGCTGTCCAGCTCGATGGCTCCCTCCGGCGCGCCACGCGCGAGGAAGCGCACCTGGAGGTGTGCGAACGCACTCTGCAGCGCCGGGTGCAGCTCCGGCTCGCAGACCACGAGCTCGGCGTAGGAGTCGGCGAGAAAGTGCTGGAAGTTCTCGGCGCTCTCGCGCACGCTCAACGGCACGGGAACGGCGCCGATGCGCAGCGCTCCCAGGAACGCGATCGGGAAGACGGTCGTGTCGTCGAGCACCAACAGCACCCGCTGCTCGCGCCGCAGGCCCAGGCTCCGCAGGAGGTGTCCCATCCGGTTCACGTCGCAGCGCAGCTCCTCGTAACTGAGCGATCCGCGCGGCGTCAGGTACGCCGCCTTCGCGCCCCCAGCGATCTCCAGCCCCCGCTCGATCACGAGGCTGGCGTTTCCGTGGGGGCCTGTCATCAGGTTGCCGACGGCGAGCCGCTCGCGCCCGGGGAGGGGCGATCATCCACCAACGCCTCCAGCGGTCGCTGCGTCAGCGACTCGTCCTCGTGCGCGTCGTCGCCGCAGCCGGGCATTCGATGGACCCCGGAACGCAGCTCGACCGAGAATGACTCGCATATCAGCAGTGCGGGCAGCGTCCGCGAGAGCACGCGATAGCAGCGTGTCAGCGTGTCGGCCAGCGGTGTCCCCGGACGCGCCCAGCTCGGGCGCCGGCCGAGCCCGAACCAGAGCAGCTCACGTCTGCTCTCCAGCTTCAGCTGCTGCAGCGATCCTCCGATTCCCTGCGGGTCCTCGCCGAGTCGGGCGAGGAACTCGCGGGGCAGGCGGGCGGGCACGACGTGGGACTCTGCCCAGGCCACCGGCCGAGATCCCGCCAATCTCATCACGATCCGCCGGCGCAGGCACTCTTCTGCGGGCACCGCATCGAGCTGAGCCGCGATCGCGGCCGGCATCGCGCATGGGCCCTGCTCGAGCGCCTCGACCACGACGTGGCGGAGCGTGTGTGCTTCCAGGGCGCGGCTGACGGTGCCGTCGGTGAACAGCAGGCCACGAAGAAACGGCTCCAGCTGGGTGATACGCACAGGCTGAAGGCCACGAGGCGGAGCCTGCGCGCTGAAGTGCAGACGCTCCAGGTGCTCGGCGACAGCGCTCCGGCCTGCGGGGCTCGCTCCGAGGTCGCGCGCAGAATCGGCAGAAGTCGGGTGGCGCCGATCGGCCGTGTCAAGTGCGAACGTGTCAGAGGCAGGTATTTGCGATTGCATCCGTGACCTCCGGCTGCTCGCTCCAGGTGTGCTGACGCTAAACCGTATCTAAATAATCCGTAAGATTCAAGCTAGACTGGCGACGCCTTGACTCGTTCGGTCACGACCCGCGTGCGCTCGCGCCTGCGATTGCTCGCGTCCGTGCGCCTCCCCGCCCTGCTGGGGCCGCGCCTGCCGCGCTGGGCCCGCGAGCTGCTGATCAAGGGCGAGCCGAACACAGCCGAGGGCCAGTGGCTCCGCGCTGTGATGATCCCCGACACACGACGAGCCTTCGAGTCACTCGAACCCCGTGCGCTGCACGTCGCCGAGGTCAGCGGCGCGCTCTGGACGGACGTGCCGTGGGCGAGTCGCACGCAGCTGGACTTTCCCGAGTTCGACCTCTGCAAGCCGCCCGCGGATCTCCCCGGCCCGTTCGACCTCGTGATCTGCGAGCAGGTCCTCGAGCACGTGCCTGACCCACTGGCCGCGGTCAGGACCCTGCGACGGATGTGCAAGCCCGACGGCCACGTATACGTATCCACCCCGTTTCTCGTGCGCCTGCACGCATGGCCGGGCGACTACTGGCGCTTCACCCCCGACGGGATGGCGCTGCTGCTGCGCTCACAGGGGCTCGAGCCGGTGTGGGTGCGCAGTTGGGGCAATCGCGCCGTCGCGCTCGCCAACTTCTACCACTGGGTGCCCCGCCTGTTGGGCGGATCGCTGCGCAACGAGCCGAACCTGCCCGTGAGCGTGTGGGCCCTGGCCCGGCCCAGGCCGCCTCGCGAGCAGGAGCCCCCACCGGCCGCCCGCGCGCGGACGCGCCTGCGCTAACCTGCGCCGACTGACCGCCCGATGCCTTGGTCGCGGGCGAGGGTCGGCCACGAGTACCGATGACTCCCGATTCAGCAGTCCCCGGCTGGGATGTGAGCGTGCCGCCTCCCGCGGAGGCGGCGGTCTCCACGGCTGCCCCGAGGTCAGATCGTGGCACCATCAGCGTCGTGATCACCTACTACCGCGGCGCCGGGGTGATCTGCGACGCGGTCGAGTCGGTGCTCGCGCAAACCGTGAGACCGCATGAGATCG
Organism: Solirubrobacteraceae bacterium; assembly: GCA_050696475.1. Classification (GTDB taxonomy): domain Bacteria; phylum Actinomycetota; class Thermoleophilia; order Solirubrobacterales; family Solirubrobacteraceae; genus Palsa-744. Next base: position 8,683 of record JBOGXX010000154.1, read on the forward strand.
TGATCTGCGACGACGGCTCGCCGGATGACCTGCAGAGCGCGCTCGGAGCGCTGCGCGAGCACGTCAAGGTGATCCGCAAGGAGAACGGCGGCACCGGTTCGGCGGCCAATGCGGCCGTGCGGGCCGCCAGCGGCGAGTACGTGGTGCAGCTCGACCAGGACGATGCGTTCCTCCCGCGCCGGCTCGAGGCGATCGCCGAGACACTGCGGATGCGTCCCGACGCGGACATCGTCGCCACCGACGCCAGCATCGAGATGTGGGGCCGGCGCATCACCACGCTCGAGGCCGTCAACCCCTACCCACAGACCGACCACCGCGTGGCGATGTTGCGCACCTGCACCTTTTTGTGGCCCGCCATTCGCCGCTCGCTGCTGCTGGCGCAGGGTGGCTACGACGAGAGCTTCAGGGCGATCGAGGACTGGGACTGCTTCGTGCGGCTGGTGCTGGGCGGCGCGGTCATCGCCTACGTCCACGAGCCCCTGTACCGCTGGCGTCTGACCCCCGACAGCCGGTCCTCGCAGAACCGTGTCGCGCACCTCCAGGATCAGGTCGATCTGACCGAGAAGGCGCTGGCCTGCTCGCTGCTCGATCGGGACGAGCGGGCCGTCGCGGAGCAGTTGCTCGCGGGTCGCCGTCGCTCGCTCGCCCGTGAGTGTGCTCGACGCGCCATCGAGACCCGCGCGCCCGATGCCCGCAGGCTTTCGCTGCAGCTGCTGACGGGAGCGGGATTCGACCGCGCGACCCGCGCCAAGGCCGCGGTCGCCGTGCTCTCGCCGAGGCTCGCCGAGCGCCTCATCACACGCAGGCGCCGACTCGCAGACCCGGCGATCCTGGCACTTGCACAGCGCGGCTTCCCGGCGCCGCCGGCCAACCGCTCCTGAGTCCTGCCCGGCCTCAGGTGCCGAGATGCAGCACCATGAACAGGATCGTGATCAGCACCAGTGTGCTGAGCAGGCCGCCGACGCTGGACAGGCGCCGCGCGAGCGCGCGGTACTCCTCGCTGAGCTCGGCCTTGCCGTCGCCGCCCGCGGCCACGTCGCGTGCCGCCAGTGTCTGAGCCCGTTTGGCGCCCGGGATCATCACCGAGCCGACCAGCGCCCCGATCACGAGCGCCACGCCGAGGCCCCACTGCACGAAGAACTCGCTCCAGTAGTGACCCTTGCTCGCGAGGTAGACGCCCGCGATCACCACGAGCGCCAGACCCGGGTTGATCAGCACCCGCTCCAGCGTGTATTCGATCCGGTGCAGGATCGGCAGCGAACGCGGATCGTGGCGTCCGGCCACGGCGAACAGGATCGGGAACGCGAACGTCACGCCGAACGCCACCACCACGGCCATCACGTGCACCGCGAGAACCACTTCGTAGAAGACCACGGCCGGGGCGCGGAGCACGGGGGGCAGCGTAGCCGTTCGCGCGCGCCACGCGCACGTCCACCGGACCGCAGCCTAGAAAGCGGGCCTGTACTGCCCGAAGACGTCCTGCATCGCCCCGCAGACCTCGCCCAGCGAGCAGCGGTCCTTCAGCGCCTGGCGGATCGGCGGCAGCAGGTTCTCGGAGCCGGCGGCCAGCTCGCGCAGCTCCTGCAGGCGACGCTCGACCAGTGCCTGGTCGCGGTCGGCCTTGAAGGCCGCCAGCCGCGTGAGCTGTTCGCGCTCTGACTCCGGGTCCACGCGCAGCAGCTCCGGCACCTCGACATCGTCCTCCTGGAACGAGTTCACGCCGACGACCTTGTCCTGGCCGATGCGGTAGCGCTCCTGGTAGCCCCACGCGGACTCGTCGATCTCGCCGGTGATGAACTCGATCGCATTGACCGAGCCGCCCAGCGCGTCCACCTTCGCGATCAGCTCGTTCGCGCGCGCTTCGATCTCGTCGGTCAGCGACTCCACGAAGTAGGAGCCGGCGAACGGGTCCACCGTGTCGGTCGCGCCGGACTCGTGCGCCAGGATCTGCTGCGTTCGCAGCGCGATTTTGGCGGCGCGCTCGGTGGGCAGCGCCAGCGCCTCGTCGAAGCCGTTGGTGTGCAGCGACTGCGTGCCGCCGCACACGGCCGCAAAGCCCTGCAGCGCCACGCGCACGATGTTGTTCTCCGGCTGCTGCGCCGTCAGCGTGACGCCGCCCGTCTGCGTGTGGAAGCGCAGCATCGTCGCCTTCGGGTTCGTGGCGCCGAAGCGCTCCCTCATGACCTGCGCCCACATCCGTCGCGCCGCGCGGAACTTGGCGACCTCCTGGAAGACGTTGTTGTGGCCGTTGAAGAAGAACGCCAGCCGCGGCGCGAACTCGTCGACCGACAAGCCGGCGTCGATCGCGGCCTGCACGTAGGCGATCCCGGAGGACAACGTGAAGGCGACCTCCTGCACGGCCGAGCAGCCCTTCTCGCGGAAGTGGTAGCCGGAGATCGAGATCGTGTTCCAGCGCGGCACGTTTTCGTGGCAGTACGGGAACAGGTCGGTCGTCAGGCGCATCGTCGGCTGCGGCGGGTAGATGTAGTTGCCGCGCGCGATGTACTCCTTGAGGATGTCGTTCTGGGTCGTGCCGCGGAGCTTCTCGCTCGCAACGCCCTGCTCGGCGCCGACGAGCTCATACAGCAGCAGCAGGCAGGCCGCGGGAGCGTTGATCGTCATCGAGGTCGAGACCTGATCCAGGGGGATCCCGTCGAACGCGGTGCGCATGTCGTCGATCGTGTCGATCGCGACGCCCGTACGCCCGACCTCGCC
>JBOGXX010000155.1:0-3475 GCA_050696475.1 Solirubrobacteraceae bacterium
GCCCCGCGCAGGCCCAGGCGCACATCGGGACCCGCCCGTCCGGTCGCTCGGCCGGATCGACCGGCCCGGCCGCCGGCGCCGTCACTAGAGGCCGACCGGGGCCTCGTGTCGTGGCTGGCCCAGTCACTCAGCGGCCTGACCGGCAACCGCTCGCTCGACCGTCTGATCCGCAGCCGCACGTGGATCGCGCTGATCGCGTTCGCGCTGATCGGAATCGTCACCCTGCAGTTGCTCGTGCTGCGCCTGAACGCCGATATCGGCCACGCGCTCGTGCGCCAGTCCGTGCTCCAGCGCGAGAACGCCGCACTCAGCATCGAAAGCTCAGAACTGGCGGCCGGTGAACGCGTCGAGTCCGAGGCGGCCCGCCTCGACATGGAGCTCGTCCCCGAGGGCTCGCTGCGCTTCCTCGGCAGTGACCCGAGCAGCGATATCGCGCGTGCGGCGGCGGCTCTGAAGGCGCCGGTGCGCTCGTCCAGCACGACATCCTCCCGATCTGCGGCCACCGCCACCAGCGGCGGCGAATCCAGCGAAGCGTCCTCCCCCGAAGCGCCCGCGCCGCCGAGCGCCGGCTCCTCGAGCGAACAGGTGCCGGCCGCGGCACAGGAATCGGCTGCGGGCGCGAGCGCCACCGGCACCGGGGTGGCCGAAACCCCGCCGGGCACGGAAGTGCCCGCCGGTGAGACCGCCCCGTCCACAGCGAGCGCGACCGCCACCGGCGCTGCGGAAGCCGCCGTGGGCGGCGTGGGCGCGAGCCAGGCGACCCCCGCGGACTGAACGCGTGCCCGTCGTCCAGCGCCGCATCGGAACGATCTTCCTGCTCTTCTTCGCGCTGCTTGTGCTCGCGGCTGGACGCACCGTCTACCTGGCCGTGCTGCGCGGCAGCGCGCTGCGCAGGGCCGCCAGCGACGAGCAGCTCTCCTACGAAGCGGTGAGAGCGCCGCGCGGCACGATCACCGACCGCAACGGCGTCGATCTGGCGGTCTCGGAGCCCGCGCAGGAAATCTCCGCGGACCCCTACCTCGTGAAGCAGCCGCTTGAAGCCGCCAGGAAGCTCGCTCCGCTGCTCGGCCAGACGCAGTCGAGCCTGCTGCGCAAGCTCTCCGCACGCACCGGCTTCGTCTACCTCGACCGCTCGCTGCCGGCCGGGCGGGCACAGCCGCTGCTCGCACTCGAGATCGCCGGGATCACGGGAACGCCGGTGATGCATCGGGTGTACCCGCGCGGCCCGCTGGCTGCGCAGGTGCTGGGCGTGGTCGGGACCGAAGGAGTGGGGCTCTCGGGCCTCGAGTATTCGCTGAACTCGACGCTGACCGGACGGTCCGGGCAGCGACGCGTCGTCAGCGACGCGCTCGGGCAGCCGGTGTCGATCACCGAAAGCCGCCGGGAGGTTCCCGGCAAGTCGCTGTCGCTGACACTCGACGCCAACATCCAGCAGCGCGCGGAAGACGTCCTGGGCGCTGTGGCGCGGGACTTCGACCCGAAAGCCGCGACCGCGATCGTCATGGACCCGCGCAACGGCTCGATCCTCGCGCTCGCCAACTGGCCGCAGGTCGACGCCAACGAACCGGCAGACGCCTCGCCTGAAGCGATGCAGGACAAGGCGGTCGGGCTCGACTACGAACCGGGTTCCACGTTCAAGGTGGTCGCCGTGTCGGGCGCGCTGGAACGAGGGCTGATCACGCCCGGCACGACGTTCAACATCCCGGACCAGATCCAGGTCGCTGAAAAGACGGTCCACGACGACACCGAACACCCCGAAGAAATGCTCAGCACGGGGCAGATCCTCGCGCGCTCGAGCAACGTGGGCGCAATCACGATCGCCAAACTGGAGGGCATCGAAACGTTCAACGGCTGGGTGCACCGCTACGGCTTCGGCAAGCCCACCGGCGTGGATCTCCCCGGTGAGGAAAAGGGCGTGACGCTGGCGCCCTCGGAATACTCGGGCTCCTCGATCGGCAACCTGCCGATCGGGCAGGGCGAGCTGGTGACCCCGATGCAGATGGCGACCGCCTACGCGGCGATCGCCAACGGCGGCATCCTGCGCACCCCGCACATCGTGCGCGCTGTCAACGGCAAGGTGGCGCCGTTGCCGAAGGGCCATCGCGTCATCACCGCGACGACCGCCGCTGAGCTTCGCCAGATGCTCGAAGGCGTGCTTGGACCGGAAGGCACCGCCAGCGAGGTCTCGATCCCCGGCTACAGGCTGGCGGGCAAGACGGGCACCTCCAACAAGATCAATCCCGAAACCGGTGAATACTCGCTCAGCAAATATGTGGCGTCGTTCATCGGCTTCGCGCCCGCGTCGCATCCGAAGCTGCTGTGCGCGGTAGTCGTCAACGAACCGCAGTCGGGGTCGGTCTACGGCGGCACCGTGGCCGCTCCCGCGTTCGGGCAGATCATGAGCTTCGCGCTGCCCTACCTCGGTATCGCGCCGGAATAGCGGCGGCCCGCGGGGGTCACGGTGGGCTCCTGGGGCTTGAGTAGCATCAGCGCATGCGACTCGACGGGTTGATCGCTGCCGAGCTCGACTTCGAGACGGCGGGCGTGGAGATCACAGGTCTCGCCTACGACAGCCGCGAGGTGGCGCCGGGCGACCTGTTCTTCTGTGTCAGCGGCTTTCGCAGCGATGGTCACCGTTTCGCGCCCGAGGCGGTGAGGGCCGGCGCGGCCGCGCTGGTCCTCGAGCGTCCGCTGGAGCTCGGCGTGCCGGAAGTCGTGGTGTCGTGCGCGCGGGCGGCGATGGCGCCGGCGGCGGCGCGCTTCTACGGCGATCCAGCGGGCAGGCTTGCGGTGGTGGGCGTCACCGGCACGAACGGCAAGACGACGACCGCCTACCTGGTGCGCGCGCTGCTGGAGGCGGTGGGCGAGCAGTGCGGCCTGCTGGGCACGGTCAAGTCGGTGATCGGCGGCGAGGAGCGCCAGGTGGCGCGCACGACGGCGGAGGCGATCGACCTGCAGGAGGACCTGCGCGCGATGCTCGACGGCGGCGACAGGGCTTGTGCGATGGAGGTCTCATCGCACGCGCTGGAGCTCGGGCGCGTGGACGCGATCGGCTTCGCTGGGGCGATCTTCACGAACCTCACCCAGGACCACCTGGACTTCCACGAGGGCATGGAGGAGTACTTCCAGGCCAAGCGCCGCCTGTTCGTGCCCGACCCGGCCTCGGCGGACGGGCCGACGTCCGGGTTCAGCGTGATCAACGTCGGCGATCCCTTCGGCAGGCGCCTCGCGGGCGAGCTGCCGGAGGCGCTCACGTTCGCGGTGGAAGCGCCCGCCGACTACAGCGCCAGCGACCTGCGCTGCGGCCTCGACGGCTGCAGCTTCAACTTGGAGACGGCCGCCGGCAGGCGCGCTGTGAGCCTGCCGATGCCGGGTCGCTTCAACGTCGCCAACGCGCTTGGAGCACTGGCGGCAGCGCACGCGCTCGTTGGCCAGCTGGAGGAGCTGGTGCGAGCGCTGGAGCACGGTGTTCGCG
>JBOGXX010000156.1:0-8505 GCA_050696475.1 Solirubrobacteraceae bacterium
GAGCAAATCCACCGAGGTCATCCACTAACCCCAAGAGCGAGATCACCAAGCAGCACTTACATCCAGCGGATCGCACGCCGTCTCACCCATCGGATGCCGTGCCGGTCGCCCGCGAGCCCCCCAACCCTCACGACCGGTTCAAGATCTTGGTGGCTTGGCTCCGCGGTGATCGGGTCGCCGTGGCACAAGCCCGTGCTGTTGGCGAAGGAGGAGTCCTACCACGGTGCTGTAGGATTTCTGGGGTCGTGCGTTTGCAAAGCAGAATACTCGCGGCACTACCCGTCATCTTCGGGCTGTTGTGTAGCAGCGCTCCGGCCTCCTTTGGGTTCGGCGGTGAGTTTGCGAGCCCGAGCACAGCGCAGCTCCCGACGCCTGACGTCTACAACAGCGCGGCCGTATGTCAGCCGGCGCTATCGCAGCCGTCGTGCGTATGGTCGTCGCTGCCACCGAAGGACCCAAACAATGTTGAGACCTACCTGAACTGTGCTTACTATGCCGCTGAGCGCAGGCCGGATATCGAGACTTATGCGGTCCAGGTTTATGGTTACCCCGACGCGCAGGATGGCGCGTGGGATTGGGAGCCTGATGCCGTAAAGGCGGGCTACCCAGTGTCACACACTCCTGCTGTCGGTGACATCTTTGTGTCGCCCCCTGGGGCGGAATACGTGTGGGTGAATGGATCGACGGCGGTGAACCCGGACGGACATGTAGGGTACGTCGAACAGGTATTGCCAGACGGCTCGTTCATAACGAGCGAGGGTGGAGCAGGACCAGACGACTCTGGCGGAGTGAACAACTGGTACGCAGCATCGTTCGCGCAGACGGTCTATTTTATCGGCTTCAAGCCGAATCACACCAGGCCGCCTGTCATGGACCCAACTCTCGGACGAGTGCAGCGGCACGGGAATAGTGTGGTCATCGTCGCACGCATCGCTGCGGATAGCGGCACAGCAACGGCGATCGCTACCAGCGGTCATCGGCGACGCCAACTAACCGTCACCCCCCGCGGTGCAACGGAGCTGGTCTTCAGCGGGTCGCTATCGCCCGGACGGTGGAGCATCGTCATCACCTGGCATCCCGCACATGGATACGTCGGACCTAGCCGGTTGACCAGCCGCCAGGTCTCCGTCGCCGCGCATTAGCGCGAGCGGGGGCAATCAGGATCAGGGGGTACTGGATGGAGCGCGCGTGTAGCTCGCCGAGGCAAACGCCATCGGCGAACCGCGTCGACGCGTCGCTCCGAGCAAGGTCGCCCTCGAGCTCGTCGGCGGCAAACAGCGCTCAGCGGCGCGCCCCTGGCCGTCAGGATCTGGCGGTAAAGATCTGAAACGCAAGCGCGGCGTCGATACGTCCGTCGCCACCGCTGATGCGTTCGAGGTGCTCCTCGACCCCTCGCCGGGCCTCCTCAAACGACTGCTCAGGCACCCCCAAGAACGTCAGCTGCCCATCGTCAACGATCGCCTCTCGCTCGACGCTGACGACGAGCTCATGCGAGGTGTGCTGGACCGTCTTCCACCCGGCTGCGTCGAGGATCTCCGCGACACGGTCCGGGTCGCTGAGGCTGAAGGGGCCCGTTGGACTCTTGCCAGCCGAAGGCGCTGGAGGCGGTGGAAGGTAACCGGTGAGTGCCGGCCCGACGAACCAGGGGTTCTTCTCAACCGACTGCCAGCATGCAAACGCGATCCGGCCACTCGCGACGAGCTGGCGGTGGATGTTGGCGAAAGCCGTCGCCGGCTCATCGAAGAACATCACGCCGAACTGGCTCACCACGACGTCGAACGGCCCCCCGGGGATGCTGTCGTGCTGCACATCTGCCACGCAGAAGGAAACGTTTGCAGCCCGTTGGTCGACAGCGCGCTTTCGGGCGAGATCCACAAGCGGCGCGGAGATGTCCGCCCCCACCACCGAGCCCCCGTCGCCGACGAGACGAGCGGCCGTGATCGCGGTCGTGCCGCCACCGCTGCCGACGTCGAGCACCCGCTCGCCCTCGACCAACACAAGTTGGCCGAGCAAGATGTCGGTGACCGCCCTGGTCAGCTGCTCGCGCTTGGGCCAGACCGAAGCCCAGTACTCGTCGTTCCAGCGACGGCGCTCAGCCGTGTTCGTCTGGATTTCTGAAGCCACACCACACCCCTCGCGTTCGCATCGATCGAACTCAGTAGCGTCGAGCTTAGCGGCGGCGGATATGCCTCTGCTGCATTTGGCGAGGCGATGACGAGCCTGCGGACACCGCAGGCGGAGTAGCCTGGAGCGTGGCGTCTGATCTTGACGCACCACACACCGAATGCAAGGGGATCGCTGATGAGTACGCAAACGACCATCGACAGCGAGGAGCTTTTCATCGGAGGCGAGTGGATCAAGCCGCAAGGCTCAGACCGCATCGCCGTGCTCGCGGCGAGCACAGAGGAGCAGGTCGGGTCAGTGCCGGAGGGGACCAACGCCGATATCGACGTCGCGGTCCGCGCGGCGCGCGCCGCGTTCGATGACCCGAGCGGCTGGTCGTCGTGGTCGAATGAGGCTCGCGCACAGGCACTCGAGCGACTTGCTGGGGCGATGGAGGCTCGCGGCGAGGAGATCGCACACCGCGTCTCGCTGCAGAACGGCATGCCGATCTCGCTCGCGCTGCAGATCGAGGCCCTCACGCCGGCTGCGCTGGCGCAGTACTACGCCGGGCTGATCCGACAGACCGCGCTGCAGGAAGATCGTCAGGGCCTGCTCGGCGGCACCATCCATGTGCGGCGCAAGCCGGTGGGCGTGGTCGGAGCGATCGTGCCATGGAACTACCCCCAGACGCTCGCCATGTTCAAGCTCGCGCCGCTGCTGGCGGCAGGTTGCACCGTCGTCATGAAGCCGAGCCCGGAGACGGTGCTCGACAGCCTGCTGCTCGCCGAGGCAATCCTCGAGGCTGGGTTGCCGGCCGGCGTCGTCAACATCGTGCCGGCCGGTCGCGAGGTCGGTGCATATCTGGTGGAACACGCGGACGTCGACAAGATCGCTTTCACCGGCTCGAGCGCGTCGGGTCGCACGATTGCGCGGCGCTGTGGAGAGCTGCTTCGCCCGGTGACGTTGGAGCTGGGCGGCAAGTCCGCGGCGATCATCCTCGACGACGCTGAGCTCGCCGGGGCCACAGAGGCCCTGTTCGGCGCGACGCTCATGAACAACGGCCAGACATGCGTCAACTGCACCAGGGTGCTCGCACCACGGGCGCGCTATGACGAGGTGCTCGAAGTCTTCAGCGGTCTCGCGAATGCGCTCGTGGTGGGCGACTCACTCGACCCGGCCACGCAGGTCGGCCCGATGGCGAGCGCCCGGCAGCGCGACCGCGTCGAGGGCTACATCGAGAAGGGCCGCGCCGAGGGCGGGCGGATTGTCGCGGGCGGCGCACGCCCGCCTGAGCAGGACCGCGGCTGGTTTGTGCAGCCGACGATCTTCGCCGACGTCGCCAACGGCGATACGATCGCCAGGGAGGAGATCTTCGGACCGGTGCTCGCGGTGATCCCCTATGAGGGCGTCGACCAGGCGGTGGCGATCGCCAACGACTCCGAGTTCGGGCTCGCCGGCAGCGTGTGGAGCCGGGACCCCGAGCGCGCGCAGGATGTCGCCACGCGCGTGCAGACGGGAACTATCGGCATCAACCACTACATGCTGGACCCCGCCGCCCCGTTCGGTGGAATAAAGGCGAGCGGCATCGGACGCGAGCTGGGTCCCGAGGGTCTCGAGGCCTACCTGCAGCTGCAGTCGATCTACACGGTTGCGCCGCAGGCCTGATCAGCACTGGATCGACGCTGGTCGGGTTGACCGATTAGCTTCCCCGATGGCTCAGACCTGACAAACCCCATTACCGAGAAGGAGATCGACGATGGCCATCGCTGCTACTGGGATCCGCCAACTCAGCCTTGTGTGCCTCCCCACGCCCGACCAGGACCGCGCGATCGAGTTCTATGAGTCGCTGGGCTTCAACAAGCGCACAGACACGCCGTTCGGCGGCCGCCACCGCTGGGTGGAGGTGTATCCGCCGGAGGGCACCACCGGGATCGCGCTCGCTCCGCCGCCGCCCGGCGGCGGCGAGGTCACAGGTGTGCAGTCCGGCATCACGCTGCAGACCGACGACATCGACGCCACGCACGCCGAGTTCAAGGCACTTGGTGTGGACGTGGACGCAGAGGTCTCGCGCATGGGCGACCCCGTACCGCCGATGTTCTGGTTCCGTGACCCCACAGGCCATGGGCTGATGGTCGTGGAGCAGGGCTGAGCCGGACCCCCCTCCAGCACACGACCCCAGCGCGAGCGTCGTTTGCCCGAGCTGCGAACCTGGGTGGGCCCCGACCAGCCGGGTCAGCGCCAGGAGCGCCAAGGCCAGCACGATCGCTACCAGCCGGTAGCCGAGGAAGCCACCGCTCGACCGTACGCTTGCTGTGAAAGGCCATGGCTGGCCAGCCTGGGATCCATGCCCCCCCAACAGATCGCAATGAACAGCGACGTCGCGTGGATCTCATCCAGCGAAACGACCCGTCGCTGACGGCGGATCCCTGCGCAGCCACCACGTTGGCGGACCACCGCGCAGGAGGACATCCGTCGCCTGCGTGAACCCGCGCCGTTCGTAGAAACGCCGATTGGCCGTGGTGGAGGTCTCGAGACAGCACGGCAGGCAAAGCCGCGCCGCCTCCTCGAGCACGGGCGCGATCAGCGCGCTCGCAAGTCCCTGACCCCGACGCGAAACCTCTGTGGCCAGCACGCCCAGATACCAGTGGCGCCCTGCAGCAGATGCCCGGGCAACGGCAGCGTCGTAGCGCGTATGACGGGCGAACACCGCCTCACCGGCGAGATCGCGGTAGCGGGCCCGCACACGCTGCGCGTGAGCCACGGCCGCCTCGCTGCGATCCGGGGGGTCCCACATCGCCACCGCGGCCAGATCGTCGGTCACCCATACGCCGCCCGACACGAGTCTCGCATCGAACAGGGCGCCGGCGAACTGTGGCGCCAGACGCTCGTACTCGTCACCCAGCATGAACGCCCACGCCGGATCCTGCGCAAAGGCCGCGGCGACAGTCGCCACCACACTCGTTCGATCCTGTGAGGATGCCCTTCGGATCTCAGGCGGTTTCCTCGACATAGAACCGGACGATCGAGCGGTGTGCGCTCGCCGGCACGCGCAGGCTCAGGCCCCGCCCGGCTCCCCGTCACAGCCGTAGAGGTGTTCGCGCAGCTGGTCGCACGTCTCCGCCGACCAGCGCTCGCTCGTCTCCAGCGACTCGACCAGGCTCTCCGCAGCGCGCAACAGCTGTTCGCTCTCCGGCTCGCCGAACAGCAGCGCGTCGGCCGCCTCCAGGAGCTGCTCGCGCTCCTTCAGGTGGAGCTTCGTCGCTCCCTGACGATCGATTGTCTCCAGCAGCGCCGTGTAGTGGGCGCCACGCGCGGTCATTGGCCCGGCAGCGGTCATCATCCTGCTCCAAGGGTAGCCACTGACGCCCGGGACGCTGCAGCCGATCGGCGCCCGCGCCAGCGAAGGCGCGTGCACCCGCCCGCGGTGCGTGTCGTTCACGCGTCCATCGTGCGCGTGCGCCATGCGCCCAGCGCAAGGAACACCACGATCCAGCCGAGCGACACGATCACGGCAGCGCCCGTTGACATGCTCACCGTCGCCCCGCCGCGCGGGCCGTGATGCTCGCCCAGGGCGATCGGGCTGAAGTGGGCGACCGCCTGGCTGAGGATCAGCTCGCGCGAGCTGCCGAGGGATTCGATGTTTTCGAGGATGCGACTGGCGATCAGCTGCCAGCCGATCAGCACCGTCAGCGCCGCCGGACGCGAGCCGGTGAGCGATGCAAAGCCCACCGCCACCACGCATACGATGCCTGTGGAGAACAGCGTGAACGCCAGCCCGTTCACAGCCAGCGCACCGCCCGGCGTGCGCGTGCCTCCGGCGAGCGCATAGGTGCCGATCAGCGTCACCGCGTAGGCCACGAGCACGACCAGCCAGCACAGGCCGAGCGCAGCCGGCACGCGCGACGCGAACAGCGCCAGGCGCGAGCGGCCCGTCACGACGAGGTCCCTGAACACTCCAGCCGCGAGGTCACCGGCACCCGCGTCGGTGCCGATCATGATCGCCGCCAGCGGCCCGAAGAAGACCGCCAGCACCGGCATCGCGTCTTCGAAGCCGCTGATGCCGCCGGCGGGCGAGTGTTCCGCCGGGCTCGAGGAGTGCTGCACCCCCGTGACGATGAAGTAGATCACCAGCGGCGCCACCGCCAGCACCAGGGCCCAGATCAGCGTGCCGCGCTTCTTGCGCATCTTCAGGAAGTCCGCTCCCACCATCCGCAGCGCGATCGTCGGATTCATGCCTTGACCTCCTCAGGCACGAGATCGGTGTCCAAGCGCGAGGTGACCTGCAGGAAGCGCTGCTCGAGGCTGTGACGGACCGGCTCCAGGCGGGTGACCCCGACCCCGGCCTGCACCAGCACGGCATTGATCTGCGCCGCCGTCCGCGGTTCGCCGGCGAGCACCACGCGGATGCCCTCCCCGGCAGGGCGCACCTCCGCGACGAGCTCACTCGCGCCGAGCACGCCCAGCGCACCGCCGACGTCGTCGACGTCCACGATCAGCTCGTGACGCGCGCCACCGCCGGCGGCCAGTTCGGCGATCGCGCCCTGCGTCACGATCTTGCCGCGGTCGACGATCGCCGCCGCGTCGCACGTCTTTTCCACCTCGTCCAGAAGGTGGGAGGAGACGAACACCGTCCTCTCCTCCTGCTCGACCATCCCACGGATCATCTCGCGGAACTCCTGGATGCCGGCCGGGTCCAGGCCGTTCGTCGGCTCGTCCAGGATCAGCAGCAGCGGGTCCGCGAGCAGGCAGCGCGCGACGCCGAGGCGCTGGCGCATGCCCATCGAGTAGCTCTTGACCTTCTCGCCCGCGCGCTCTGCCAGACCCACGCGCGCCAGCGCAGGATCGATCCGCGCAAACGTCTCGGACCCGCGCACAGCCGCCACCACATGGAGGTTCTCGCGACCGGTGAGATGCATGTGAAAGCGCGGCTCCTCCACGATCGCTCCCACGCGCTGCAGCGCCTGCGCCCGGCGCGCCGGCAGCGGATATCCGAGCACGCACATCGTCCCGGCGCTCGCCGGTGTCAGGCCCAGCAGCGTGCGGATGATCGTCGTCTTGCCCGCGCCGTTGGGGCCGAGGAAGCCGAACGCACAGCCGCGCGGCACCTGCAGGTCGATGCCGTCCAGTGCGGTGCGCTCGCCAAAGCGCTTGGTCAGGCCTACCGTTTCGATCGCCGGTGAGGAGCCAGTGTCCATCGCTACCCATTGTTATCGGCAGCAGTCGAGGAACGCAATCACGGAGTGTCCCGACGCGTTGCACAGCAGCGGCGCGGCCCTGTCGCACGCACGCACGCCCCCGGCGGCCGGCAGACCGCCCCATCAACGAGAACGGGGCGCCTCTCACCGGTTCTGGCCCCGCTCAGTCCTCCTGTGCCTGCATCTCCTTGACACGCTGCTCCAGCTGGGCCGTCACCGCGGGGTCTCGAAGGGTGGTGACGTCGCCGAGCGCGCGGCCCTCCGCGATGTCCCTGAGCAGGCGGCGCATGATCTTTCCCGAGCGCGTCTTCGGGAGGTCGTCCGTCCAGATGATCCGCTTCGGGCGCGCGAACTTGCCGATCCGCTCCGCCACCGTTTCGCGAATACCCTCCACCGTGCCCGCGTCGCCCTCCAGCTCGCCCTGCAACGTCACAAACGCCACGATCGCCTGGCCGGAGTCCTCGTCGTGCTGGCCGATCACCGCCGCCTCCGCCACGTCCACGTGTGCCACGATCGCCGACTCCACTTCCGCCGTGGACAGGCGGTGCCCGGAGACGTTCACCACGTCGTCGATGCGCCCGATCACCCACAGGTAGCCGTCACGTTCACGTCTGCTGGCGTCACCCACGAGGTAGGTCTCGCGCCCGAAGCGCTTGAAGTAGGTCTCGATGAAGCGCTCGTCCTCCTTGTAGAGCGTGCGCAGCATCGACGGCCACGGCCGCGTCAGCACCAGCAGGCCCTGCCCCTCCTCGATCGGCTCACCCGTGGACTCGTCCAGCACCTGCGCGAACACCCCCGGGAACGGCTGCGTGGCAGAGCCCGGCTTCGTCACCGTGATCCCCGGCAGCGGCGTGATCATGATCCCCCCGGTCTCCGTCTGCCACCACGTGTCCACGATCGGACAGCGCTCGCCACCGATCACCTTGTGGTACCACAGCCACGCCTTCGGGTTGATCGGCTCGCCCACCGAGCCCAGCAAACGCAGCGAGGACAGGTCGTGTTCGTTGGGCCACCGCGCGCCCCACTTGATGCACGCGCGGATCGCCGTCGGCGCGCAGTAGAGGATCGTCACGCCGTAGCGCTCCACGATCTCCCACCAGATCCCCTGGTTCGGGTAATCCGGCGCGCCCTCCCACATCACAGACGTCGCACCGTTGCACAACGGCCCGTACACGATGTAGGAGTGCCCCGTCACCCAGCCGACGTC
>JBOGXX010000157.1:0-2187 GCA_050696475.1 Solirubrobacteraceae bacterium
GTGAGGTTGCGGGTGAGGGTCTTCCTGGCGACCTTCCGTGTCCAGGCGATGTAGGGCCCGTGGAGCTTGGGTGGCTCTGCGTGGCAGTGGCAGCCGAGGTTGGGGCAACGGATCTGTCGCTCAGCGACCGATCCGGGCAGGCAGAAGCCGAGTGTCGCGAGCTCGCGCAGGATCTCTGCGAGGCGGCGTTCGTGCCGCGGGGCGATCGGTCGCCGCGGGGCGTCGGCATGTGGTTGGGCGTCTGGATCGGGCATCTGTGCGGTTCTGTCCGCGAGCTACGGTACTAATACCGTAGCTACCGGACGGATGATTCATGGCGATGAGCGCAGAGCAACCCTTCGAGCTTTCCTCCCAGGCGCTGGGGGCGCTGCCGATCGTCAGCCACTTCCTCGATCGCCTCGGCCTCGAAGCGACGCTTGAGCGCTGCCTGCCCCACGGCGATGCGCGCGCCTTGATGCCAGCCGCCAGGGCGATCAGGGTGCTCGTGGCAAACCTCTGCATAGAGCGCGAGCCGCTCTATGGGATCGGCGAGTGGGCGGGGCGGTTCGAGCCGGCCGCGCTCGGTCTGGATGACGGAGAGCCAGATCTCATCTGCGATGACCGCGTCGGCCGGGCGCTCGATCAGCTCTTTGACTGCGACCGCGCCTCGCTGTTGACCGCACTGGTGCTTCAGGCGATCAGGGAGTTTCAGGTCGACTGCTCCCAGCTGCACAACGACTCGACCTCGATCACGTTGCACGGCGATTACCTGCAAGCCGACGGTCGCAAGCGCGGCGGACAGGGCACGGCCGCCGCGGCGCGCGGCCACAACAAAGAGGGGCGCGGCGATCTGAAGCAGCTGGTGTTGATCTTGACCGTCAGCGCCGACGGGGCGGTGCCGCTCGCGCACCGGCTCGCCGACGGCAACGTCGGCGACGATCAGACCCACATCGAGACGTGGGACGGGCTGTGCGCCCTGGTCGGCCGAGCCGACTTTCTCTATGTCGCTGACTGCAAGCTTGCCACGCGCGATCAGATGACCCACATCGACTCACACGACGGGCGCTTCGTCACGGTGCTGCCCAGAAGCCGCTCCGAGGACGGTCGCCTGCGCCAGTGGATGACCCAGGCGCTGCCCGACTGGATCGAGGCTGAGCGCCGAGCAGGCAAGCGCAAGGAGGATCCAGAGCTGGTGTGGCGGGTCGCGAGCGCGCCGTTCCCAACCGTCGAGGGGTACCACATCACATGGATTCACTCAAGCGCCAAGCAGTACCACGACGAGATCGCCCGCGAGCAGCGGATCGACCGCGCCCGCCGCGCCCTGGCTGAGCTCTGCGAGCGCTTGGCCGGCCCGCGCGCGAGGATCACCACGCGCGTGGCAGCCGAGGAGGCCGCCGCCGCGATCCTCGCCTCGACCAGTGCCGAGCGGTGGGTATCAGTCACGGTTACCGAAACCGTGCAGGAGCGCTACCGCCAGGAGAAACGCGGCCGGCCGGGCAAGGACACCCGCTACCGCAAGATCGAGAAGACGCGCTTCGCGCTGCAGGTGAATATCGACGCTGAGCAGGTCCGCCGCGACGCCGCCTCCGACGGCTGCTTCCCACTGATCACCAACGACCCGACACTCACCGACACAGACGTGCTCGCCGCCTACCGCTACCAGCCCAACCTCGAGAAGCGACACCACGAGCTGAAGTCCGTCCAGGACGCCGCGCCGGTGAGCCTCAAGAGCCCTTTCCGGATCGAGGCGATCTTCGCCTGCCAGTTCATCGCGCTGCTCACCAACTGCCTGATCGAGCGCGAGCTGCGCCAGGCGATGGCACGCGAGCAGATCACCGAGCTGGCGCTCTACCACGAGCAGCGCGCCTGCGCAGCGCCCACCGCCACCCTCATCTTCGACCAGTTCACAGGCGTTCAGCAACACCACCTCAGCCGCGACGGCCGGCCCATCCAGACCTTCGCGCCCGAGCTCACGCCGCTACAAGCGCAACTGCTGCACCTACTCGGCGTGCCCGCGCGCGCCTATGCCCTCAGCGCGAGCCGCTGAGCCCAAGCAGCGCTCCCAATGGGGGACGGATATCCACCGCGAGACGTGCGGAAAGAGCGGATCGAGCGCCCGCGTGATCTGATTAGCAAGCTCGGGCCGCGGGGCGTAGGCCATGTACTGTTCGGTCGTATTCAGCCGCGCGTGGCGCATGAGTCCCTGGA
>JBOGXX010000158.1:0-1856 GCA_050696475.1 Solirubrobacteraceae bacterium
CCGCCGCGGGTCGCCGCCCCGGCGAGGGGAGCTAGCCTGGACTCCCACGTTAGGTTTCGGGGTTAACGCCACGCAGCTCTTGGTCAGCCGAAGGAGAGTTTGAGTCTGCGGTTCTGCCACCAGGGGACGGGGATGTCGGTCTCGGCGAACCCGGCGTCGAGTAGGTAGGGGTTGTGGGCTCGCTTTCCGTAGCGCACTTCGACAGTGTCGGGTGTGATGCTGACTCGGGCTGAGGTGTCGATGAAGTCGCGCCAGATATGGCGGGACTCGGCGGTGGCGTACGCGCCGCCGACTTGCGCGCCGAAGAGGCGGTAGAGGCTTGAGCCCATGAGCGTGAGCTGCAGGTCGCAGTTGACCTTCATGGCGATGGCGGAGGACAGGGCGTCCATGTGGAAGAAGTCGATGCCGTCGGAGATGGAGTTCTCGATCAGCATGCGCTTGGCGTATGTGTCGATCAGCGCGGCTGCTCCGCGGCGTAGCTGGTTTGTGAGCATCAGGGTGGGCTCCTCGTGCCCGAGGTCGGCGACCGCGAGCTGGCGGATGGGCCCGGTGTAGCCGGTGAGGGAGATGCGCCGGTCAAGGATCTTGGGGGTGCGGTAGGCGCGGTGGACGCCTTTTAGTTCGATGCGCCGCCACGCGGATGGGGCTGCCTGGAGCTCGGCGAGAAGGCGGGCGGAGCGCCGGCGCAGGGTGATGAAGCGGATGCCCATCTGGTTGAGGGCGTCGAGGTTGGCGTAGGTGGTGAGCTTGGAATCAAAGATCAGCTCCTCGGGGAGCTCGCCGGTGCGCTCCTGCCAGAACTCGACGAAGCGCAGCACCTCCTCGGCTTGGTCGGCCTTGCCGATACCGGCGTTGGCGTAGCAGAACACCTGCCGCTCGGCGTCTTGGGCGAGGAACGCCAGTACTCCCTTCTGGCGTCGGCTGCGCTTGGATACGTAGTGCTTCTCGATGAGGGCGTCCTCGCCGTGGAAGGGGATGGTGTGGAAGTCCAGGTGGAAGCTGACCCCGCGCTGCAGCCCGAGCGTGCCCACGGCGTCGAACCAGGCGGTCATGAGCTTGGGGTAGCAGGCGGGGCGAATGCGGCAGGAGTACTCGGTCAGGAACGAGCGCTTGGGGATCGCGTTGAGTCCCGCGAACAGGGCGAGGCCCTCGTCGAACACCTGTGCCATGCCGTGGCTGGTGCGCGCCGTCCCGGTGAGCTTGAGCGCGAGCAGCGAGCGCATGGCCGCCCCGGCGCCCACCATCCGGCTGGCCGGCAGGCCGGCGTGCTGCATCATCGCGTCAAAGCCGACTTGGGCGAGCATCGGCACAAACAAGAACACGCCGCCTACGTCGGTGCGGAACTCTCGGGACCCCAGATCAAAGGCCCGTACGTCCGCGACCGCAGCGGCGCTCACTCTTACCCGCGCACCACCACGCTCCTCGTCCGCGCGCCTCGGCAGCCTCGCGAAGCCCTCCTCAGAAAGGATCGCCCAGACCGCCGGCGGCGAGAGCGCCTGCTCCTCGGCAGCCAGCACAGCGGCGATGTCATAGACCGAGAGGTTCTGCTTGCGCAGCGCGATGACCCTCTCGCGCAGGCGCGAGGACTTGCTCGCCGGCCGCTCGCCGGCCGCGGCCCGGCTGCGCTCGGGCAAGAAGAACTCGCGGCCCGGGTCGGCACGGAAGTGGTGGCACAGCACCCGGAAGCTGCCCGGCGTGTAGCCGAAGCGCTCCGCCGCCATCTTCGACGGCACCCCGTCGATGAAGTCGGCGCGCAGCGCCTCGTACTGGCGGTGGGTAACGTTCGCCGGCTCCAGAAACGCCCGCTCCACATCCGTTAGCTTCCGCTGTTCACCGCTGAACACAGACCCACTATG
>JBOGXX010000159.1:0-3008 GCA_050696475.1 Solirubrobacteraceae bacterium
CTGTAGCGGCGCCCGGCTTGAGCGAGTGGCGCGAGACGTCCGCGCGCTGGCCGGGCAGCGCCGGCGTCAGCTCCTCGGTCAGATGGCCCGCCTTGCGACGCGTCCGGCCCTGACCCGCCCTGGTCACCGCGATATGCGGCCGCTCGTCGAGGCGCAGCAGCTGCGAGAGGCTGAGCTCGAGCCCGGCGGCGATCTTGGCGGCGACGGCGATGGTCGGGCTGGTCTCCCGGCGCTCGACCTGGGAGAGCATCGGCGCGCTCACGCCGCTGCGCAGCGCGAGCTCGCGCAGCGAGAGCGAGGCCGACTCGCGCAGGGCCTTGACGCGCGCGCCGATGACGGCGGGAGCGAGCATCTCGACGCCGGCGGGCAGGCCCGTCCGGCGCGCCGCGGGGGGTGGCGGCTCGGCCTTCGAGGTCTTTGTGGAAACCATACGGGCGTACGTTATCACAGACAACGGCGCCTGCGAGGGCCCCGCGCGTGCTGAGCGTCAGCCGCCGGCCGTCTCGGGCAACCCGATCGCCTCACCGGCGTTCGCGTGCGCGACGGCGACCGACAGGGCACGCACGTAGGCGCGCGCGGCGGCGTCGATGATGTCGGTGGAGACGCCCTGCCCGGCTCCGGTGAAGCCGTCGATCTCGAGCACCACCGAGACCTCGCCCAGGGCGTCCTGGCCCTCGGTGACCGCGCCGATCGTGAAGTCGCTGAGGATCGGCGCGATCCCGGTGGCGACGTTGATCGCCTGGAAGATCGCGTCGATCGGCCCGTCCCCGGTGAACGATCCGGTGGCCGGGGAGCCGTCGGGAAGGCTCACCGAGACGCGCGCATGCGGCGGGCGCAGCGAGGAGGCGTCGACCTCGAATGACTCCAGCGCATAGCCGCTGAGCTCCTCGCGCAGCTCATCGGTCACGAGCGCCTCGAGGTCCATGGCGGTGACCTGCTTCTTGCGGTCGGCGATCTCCTTGAAGCGCTTGAAGGCGGTGTTCAGCGCCGCTCCGTCGATCTCGAAGCCCATCTCCCCGAGCGCTTTGCTGAGCGCGTGGCGCCCGGAGTGCTTGCCGAGCACGATCGCATTGCTGCGCAGCCCCACGGTCGTGGCATCCATGATCTCGTAGGTGGTGCGCTCCTTCAGCACGCCGTCCTGATGGATGCCGGCCTCGTGCGCGAACGCGTTGCGCCCCACGATCGCCTTGTTGGGCTGCACCTGGTAGCCGGTCAGCCGCGAGACGAGACGGCTGGTGCGCGCGATCTCGGTTGTCTGTGCGCCGGTCCACAGCCCCAGGCTCGGCTCGCGCGTGTGCAGCAGCATCACGATCTCCTCGAGCGACGCGTTGCCCGCGCGCTCGCCGATCCCGTTGATCGCGCACTCGACCTGGCGGCAGCCCGCCTGCAGGCCGGCGAGCGAGTTGGCGACCGCCAGCCCCAGATCGTCGTGGCAGTGCACCGAGACGGTCACGTCGCGCAGGCCGGGGACGAGCCGGTAGAGCTCGGTGAACATCGCGTGATACTCGTTGGGCATCGTGTAGCCGACGGTGTCGGGCACGTTGATCGTGTTCGCGCCCTCATCCACGGCGATCTGGATCACTTCGGCCATGTAGGCGATGTCCGAGCGCGAGCCGTCCTCCGGCGAGAACTCGAGATCGTCGGTGTACTCGCGCGCGTGCGCCACCGCCGCGCGAACCTGTCCCTTGACGTCCTCGCGCGTCGTCTGCAGCTTGCGCTCGATGTGCACGTCGCTGGTGGCGAGGAACATGTGGATGCGCGGACGCAGGGAGCCCTTGACTGCCTGCCACGCCGCGTCGATGTCCTGCTTGGACGTGCGCGCCAAACCGCAGATGACCGGGCCTTCGACCTCGCGGGCGATAGCCTCGACGGCCTCGAAGTCGCCGGGCGAGGTGACCGGGAAGCCGGCCTCGATCACATCGACGCCCAGCCGCGCCAGCTGGTGGGCGATCTCGAGCTTTTCCTGCTTGTTCAGGGAGATCCCCGGCGACTGCTCGCCGTCGCGCAGGGTCGTATCGAAGATCTTGACGCGGTCAGCCTCGCTGCGAGCGGCCTGCGAGCCGCTTCCATCGCCGCCGACGGCGCCATCGTTTGCGTCTGCAGGGCCCATGTCGTTCGTGCTCCTTCTCTATCTCGCTTGCGGTTCCTCTCTGCTGGGTATGCGGCTACGCGGCCGCCACGCGCTATTCCCCCCGGAGGGGGAGCAGAAGGAGCTGCGCAAGAGCGAGGTGAAACGACATCTCCCGGCAGCCTAGCACCGCCGCCGAACGACCGTCGAGGGCGGCGCGTGGCTGGCGTCAGGGCTCGAGGACCACCTTGCCGACGTTGCGCCGCTCGGTGATCATGCGCTGCGCGGCGCCGGCCTGCTCGAAGCTGAACGCCTCGGCGAGGACCGGTTTGACGGTGCCGTCGGCGAGCATCCGGCTGAGCGGGCCGATCCACGGCTCCAGCGTGCCGCGGTCGCTCCACAGGCGGAGCATGTTCAGGCCGATCACGGCCTTCGATTCGGACATCTGCTTGATCAGGTTGAAGCGGGGCATGCGCGCGACGGCGCGCAGCGCGCTGACGACGTTTTTGCGCTCGCCGGAGACCACCGAGGAGGCGCCGAACGCGACCAGGCGCCCGCCGGGGCGCAGCAGGTTGTAGCTGCGGCGAAAGCTGGCGCCGCCGATCGCGTCCATGATCAGGTCGAACTTCGGCAGCCCGCGCTCCCAGCCCGCCCTTGTGTAGTCGATCGCGTGGTCGACCCCCAGCTCCACGCAGCGAGCGTGCTTGCCTGGCGAGGCGGTGCCGTAGACCTCGACGCCGACCCGCTTGGCGATCTGCGTGGCGGCGATGCCGACGCCGCCGCCGGCGGAGTGGATCAGCACGCGCTCGCCGGGCTGCACGTTGCCGTAGCCGATCAGGCCGGCCCACGCGGTCGAGTAGTTGACGGGAATCGCGGCGGCCTGCTCGAAGCTGAGCCGCTCGGGGATCGCCACGATGTCATCGGCGGGCACCACGACCTG
>JBOGXX010000160.1:0-2651 GCA_050696475.1 Solirubrobacteraceae bacterium
GACAATCACGATCGGTTCGCCCAGCCGCTTCTTCTCCCTCAGCAGCGGCAGTGTCATCGGCAGACGCCCGTGGTCGGACGGGGCTTGGATTGGGGGACGGCTGGACATCTGGGCGCTTCCTTTCTGAGGGCCGGTTGACGCTCGCTGGCGTGAGCGGGAGCTCACCCCAGCAGGGTCGCCACCTGCTCGTCGATCGTGATGATGCGGTTGGTCTCGGCCTGCACGTGCACGACTCGGGGCTCGTAGCGCTGCAGGTCGGACTCGGTGTAGGAGCCATAGGAGATGACGATGATCGTGTCGCCGCGGTGCACCAGCCGGGCGGCAGCGCCGTTGACGCACATCTCCCCCGAGCCTCGTTGCCCGGGGATCGTGTAGGTCTCAAAGCGTGCGCCGTTGTCCACGTCCACGACGTGCACCTGTTCGTGCGCGAGGATGTCCGCTGCCTCCAGCAGATCGGGGTCGATCGTGATCGAGCCCACGTAGTGCAGGTCGCAATCGGTCACCGTGGCACGGTGGATCTTCGACTTGAGCATCACGCGCTGCATGTGGCGTTCGCCTTTCCTGAGAGTGGTTGACCTCGTGTTCTGCCCGCGAGGGCTGTGCCGGCGACTGGCGAGAGGGTGAGGTTGTCGATCAGGCGGAGATCGCCGATGCGCGCCGAGATCGCCAGCAATGCCTCGCCTGTGAGCCGCTCGATCGGCTCGAGCGTGGTCGGGTGCACGAGCACCAGGTACTCCTGCTGCACCCCCAGTCGCTGCAGTGTCCCCCGCGCGGCGTCCAGCAGGCTCCGGGCTGAAGTCTCGCCGCTGGCAGCCAACTCGCCGGCTGCCTGCAGGGCCTGCGAGAGCGCCAGCGCCCGCGTGCGCTGCTCGTCGCTCAACAGCGCATTTCGGCTGGACATCGCAAGCCCGTCGGCGTCACGCACCGTGGGCAACGCCTGGATCCGCACCGGCAGGTTCAGGTCGGCAACCACGCGGCGGATGACGAGGACCTGCTGAGCGTCCTTCTGGCCGAAGTACGCCACGTCCGGCAGTGTCATGCACAGCAGCTTCGTGACGACGGTGCTGACGCCGCGGAAGTGCTCGGCGCCGCGCGCCGCCCCCTCCAGCCGCTCGGTCACGCCGAGCACCTCCACCGACGTGGCAAAGCCGTCGGGGTAGACCTCCTCGAGCGATGGCGCGAAGAGGATGTCGGCGCCGGCTGCCGCCGCTGCGGCGGCGTCGCGGCGCTCGTCGCGGGGGTATCGCTCCAGGTCGGCGCGCTCGTTGAACTGGGAGGGGTTGACGAACAGCGACACGACCACCAGGTCGCACTGCTCACGCGCGCCGGCGATCAGCGACAGGTGCCCGTCGTGCAGTGCGCCCATCGTCGGCACGAGCCCGATCGAGCGGCCTTCGCGGCGCGCCGGCGCCAGCGCTGCACGCAGCTCGTCCACTGTGCGCACGGTCCTCATGCGCGTCGACTGCGGCTGTGGTGGATGCTCATCGTCTTCGGTCCAGTTCCCTTCGGATACCGGCGCGACTTCAGTTGTGCGACAGGGTGCTGCCTCGATCCATCCCGACCCCGGTCGGTGACGGCCTCTCTCGATTGTACCGATCCGGCGGCCCGTCGACCAGCGGCTTTGGCTGTGTGCTCGATCTCACACCTCCGGCGCCCCACGCCTGCCGCGGGCCACTCACCAGGCGTCCACGTGGGAGCGCTTCTTCTCCGCCCGCCGCCACCACTGGCCGGTGTGCTCGTCGAACAGCGTCCCGATCCAGCGTCGCGAGTCGGCCGGGTCGATCACGTCGTCGATCTCTCCGTAGGCCGCCATGTTCACGCCCTGACCCCGCTCGTACGCGGCTGCCACCAGCTGCTCGTAGAAGCGCTCGCGCTCCTGCGGGTCATCGATCGCGTCGAGCTCGCGGCGCATGCCGAGGCGCACAGCGCCCTCCAGGCCCATGCCGCCGAACTCCGACGTCGGCCACGCGACCGTGAACAGCGGCGCCTTGAAGCCGCCGCCCGCCATCGCTTGCGCGCCCAGGCCGTAGCCCTTGCGCAGCACGATCGTGCCCGTCGGCACGCTCACGTTGGCGCCGCCCAGGAACATCCGCGAGAAGTGGCGCACCGTCGCCGTGCGCTCAGCCGCCGGACCCACCATGAACCCCGGGGTGTCGCACAGGAACAGCACGGGAAGCTCGAACGCGTCGCACAGCTGCAGAAAGCGCGCGCCCTTGTCCGCCGCGTCCGCGTCGATCGCGCCGCCGAGGTGCTTGGGGTCGTTCGCCATCACGCCCAGAGGCCGGCCGTCGATCCGCGCCAGCGCCG
The DNA here is from genome assembly GCA_050696475.1 of Solirubrobacteraceae bacterium. Taxonomy (GTDB): domain Bacteria; phylum Actinomycetota; class Thermoleophilia; order Solirubrobacterales; family Solirubrobacteraceae; genus Palsa-744. The sequence continues at coordinate 2,308 of JBOGXX010000160.1, forward strand.
TCAGCATGCCCGCGCCGAAGCCGTCGCGCAGCTCCAGCACGGAGCCCTCGTCGAACAGCGTCTGGAGCACCCGTCGGACCTCATAGACGCGCTTGCGCTGCTCGGGGATCAGCGTGCGCAGGAGCTCTTGGTCGGGGATCGACGGGCTCCCATCGGTCCCGGTGGGGCCGCGGAAGTAGGACAGGTAGCGCTTGGCCAGCGCCACCGCCTGCACGTCGTCGGCGGCGCGCAGATCCACCACGCCGTTGGCGTGCTGTACGTCGATCGGACCCACCTCCTCGGGGGCGTAGACGCCCAGGCCGCCGCCCTCGATCATCGCCGGGCCACCCATGCCGATGCTCGAG
>JBOGXX010000161.1:0-33021 GCA_050696475.1 Solirubrobacteraceae bacterium
CGTTGTACTGCGGCTACACGATCGTGCTGCTCGCGATCGCCGCCTACCTGCTCGTGCGCCGCGACGCATGAGCGCGCCGTCCCAGCCCGCGCGCACCGCGCGGCGCGCGATGACCAAGGTTCCGCAGATCACGATGATCTTCTGGGTCCTGAAGCTCCTGACGACCGGGATGGGCGAGGCGATGTCCGACTTCCTCGGCCAGCACAGCGTCCCGATCGCGGGCGCGATCGGATTCTTCGGCTTGTGGTTCGCACTGTGGCTGCAACTGCGCCAGCGCGAATACCGCGCACCGATCTACTGGTTCGCGGTGATGATGGTCGCGATCTTCGGCACGATGATGGCCGACGGCATCCACGACGGCGCCAGCATCCCCTACGCGGTCAGTACGCCGGTGTTCGCACTCGTGGTCGCCGCGATCTTCTTCCGCTGGTATCGCAGCGAGGGCACGCTCTCGATTCACAGCATCACCACGCGCCGCCGCGAGAGCTACTACTGGGCCGCGGTCCTAGCCACGTTCGCGCTCGGCACCGCCGCGGGCGACCTCACCGCGATGTCGTTGAACCTTGGCTACTGGCCCTCGGTGATCCTGTTCGCGTCGCTGATCTCGATCCCGGCGGTCGGCTGGTGGCGCTTCGGGCTCAATCCGATCCTTGCGTTCTGGCTGGCCTACATCGACACGCGGCCGATCGGCGCCTCCTTCGCCGACGGGTTCAGCAAGCACGAACTCGGAGGGCTCGGGCTCGGCGACGGCACGATTGCCGGGATCGCGCTGATCTTCTTCGTCGCACTCGTCGCCTACGTGGCGATCACGAAGTGCGACGTGCAGGACGTCGCACCGGCTGAGCATCCCCACCTCCACCCCGAACCTCACCTGGACCCGAGTGGCAACCTGAGGCTCGCCGCAGAGCCCGACTGAGTTGGCGATCGGAACGACGATCCCTTCGGAGTGCCAGCCATGCTGGGAACGGCTCCAGGGTCACGCGCGAGCTGCCGGTTTCAAGAACGGGAGTGTTCGGCGCAAACCGTCAAAATGGGCAAATGAAGCAGACTGCGGACCGGGTGGCCTCGACGGGGCTCGAGCGCATCGAGCTGTATGGGCGTCGCGTGGCCGAGCACGGCTTTGCCGTCGATCTCGCGATCGCTCGCTGTCGCGGCGCTCAGCATCGTGGGTCTGAGCACCCAGCACCGGCTCGATCCGCGGCCACTCGTCTTCTGTGTGGCGCTCGTCGCGCCGCTGTTGTTGCACCGGCGCGATCCGCGCGCGTGCTTTGCGACGGTCGCCCTGGTCGCATTGTTGCAGTGGCTGTTCTCGGTGCCCCAGCTTGCGGACTTCGCGGTGCTGATCTCGCTCTATTGGGTGGCGCTCGAGAGCGACCTGACCGAGGTGGCGCTCGCTGCCCCCATCGTCGAGGCCGGCGCGATCATGGCAGCGCTTCGCTGGTCCCCTTCGGAGTCGCTGAAGGTTTGGGTCGGGCTCACCGGCCTCGGGACCGCCGACGGAGCCAGCTACATCCCCGTGACGATGGACCTCGACGGCGATCCCCACGATCTGCCCGAGGGCATCCAGCTCACGGTGTTCCGCGTGGTGCAGGAGGCGCTGACGAACACGCTCAAGCACGCCGCGCGCCCCGCCAGCACTCACCTCGCCTTGCACTGCCACTCGGGCGGTGTCGAGCTGGAGGTGACAGATACCGGCGGGTCCGCTCCGATCAGCGAGCCTGGGCAAGCGGCCAGGAGCGGACGCGGACTGCGCGGGATGCGCGAGCGCGCGGCCGCCTACGGCGGCAGGCTCGACGCCGGGCCGGCGCCCGACGGCGGGTGGCGCGTGCACCTACGCCTCCAGCCCGATGTCGAGCCGGTCTCACCATGACCACGAGCCTGCTCCTGGCCGACGACCAGGAGCTGATGCGGATGGGGTTTCGCATGGTGATCGACGCCCAGCGCGACCTGGCGATCCTCGGCGAGGAGACGAACGGAATCGAGGCCGTCGCGGCCACGCGCACGCTGAAGCCCGACGCCGTGTTGATGGACGTGCGGATGCCCGAGATGGACGGCGTGCAGGCCACCCGTCTGATCGTGGACTCCGACAGCGATGCGCGGATCATCATCCTCACCACCTTCGACCTCGACGAGCACGTGTTCGCGGCGCTGCGAGCCGGCGCGAGCGGCTTTCTGCTGAAGGACTCACCCCCCAACGACCTGCTCTCGGCTATCCGCGCGGTAGCGAGCGCCGATGCGGTGGTCGCGCCGAGCGTGACCCGGCGGCTGCTGGATAGCTACGCTGACCGTCTCCCCACACGCGACCCTCGCGATTCCGAGGCCGACGAGCGCCTGGAGCTGCTGACCAGCCGCGAGCGAGAGGTACTGCTGCACGTCGCGCGCAGCCTCTCCAACGCCGAGATCGCCGAGCAGCTCGTGCTCTCCGAGGCCACCGTCAAGTCCCACGTCGGGCGCATCCTCGCAAAGCTCGAGCTACGCGACCGCGTGCAGATCGTCGTCTTCGCCTATGAGACAGGACTCATCACCCCCTCCCAACGCGCCCAACCCGAGGAGGCGTCCGCCACGTGATCTCCGCTCCCCATGATCGTCCGTTAGACGCCCAGACCGCGCCGAGCAACGGCCAGATTCCGCTGCTCGATCGTTTCTTTCCCCCTGCCCTCGCTGCGAAGGTCCCGGAGGTCATCTTTCTCTTTTGGGTGGTCAAGATCCTGACGACCGCCGGCGGTGAGGCCACTTCGGACTACCTGAAGACATACGGCAATTTCGAGGGCGGCGGACTCGAGGTGCTCGTGATCGTCGTGGGTCTGGTGCTGCAGTTCGGCACCCGTCGCTACCGAGCGTTCGCATATTGGTCATTCGCATTCGCAATCGCGATCACGGGGACCGGCGTCTCCGATTTCCTGCACCTCGACGTCCATATCCCCTACGCGGGCACGACCCTTTTGTGGGCGGTGATATTGGCCGGGATCTTCTGGCTCTGGCAGCGCAACGAGGGTACGCTGTCGATCCACAGCATCACGACCCAGCGGCGTGAGGGCTACTACTGGGCGACCGTGTTCGCGACCTTCGCCCTCGGCACCGCACTCGGAGACTTCACCGCGACTACGCTTCACCTCGGCTACCTGGACTCGGGCATCCTCTTCACGGTCATCATCCTGATCCCCGCGTTGGCGCACTGGCAGTTCGGCCTGAACGGCGTCGCCGCCTTTTGGATGTCCTACGTCGTCACGCGGCCGCTCGGCGCGTCCTTCGCCGACTACATCAGCAAGCCCAAGAACATCAGCGGGATCGACTTCGGCGACGGCCCCACCGCGATCGTGTTCGCGCTCGCCGTATTCGCCCTCGTCTGCTACCTCGCGCTCGCACGTCCGGACATCCAGAAGCCGCCCGCAGCTCCCGACGGGCAGCCCGCTACCGGCGCATAGCAGCACGGCGCCTGATTCTCGCTCCTCAGCGCGCCAAGTCATCACCTGCGGCGTGCGTCGTTGTCGCGCGGATGGCGAAGAATGGTGAACGCAAGTACGAGGAGTCCGAGTGCGAGCAGCACGCGCCCGAGCAGCGAGCTGACCTCGACCCAGGCGGTGCCAGCGAGTACTCCGACGAGAATGAAGGCGACGGCCCACAATCCGCTGCCGAGCAGCGTCAACCCGACGAACGGGGCGAGAGGGACGCGGCGCGCGCCGGCTGGCAGTGAGACGAACGTGCGCGCGAGGGGCATCAGCCGTGCCGTGAACACGGCACTCGTCCCATGGCGGTCGAGCAGACTCTCCCAGCGGGCCAGCACCGAGCCGACAAGTGGCGCGTCCACGAGCACCCCGCTCGCGCCTACACCGTAGGCGAGCAGCGAGCCGCACAAGTTGCCCGCAGTCGCCGCGAGCACGGCCAACGGAAAGCTCATCCAGCCCTGGTGCACGGCAACGCCGGAGAAGATCAGCGTGAACTCGCTCGGGATCGGGATACACGCGCTCTCGGGAACCATCAGCAAGAACACGCCGAGCACCCCGAAGCTCTCAATCACGCCAGCCATTGCGAGCCCTCTCTGGACTGCGAGCGATAGCGGCTCACGGCGATCAGAGTCCACAGCGCCTCGACAACGCCGAAGCGCCAGGTGCCGGCGAGGGATCCGTAGGCGCTCGACACCGCGCAGGCGCAGGCGAATGCGAGGATGAACGTGAGCACGGCAACAGTTTGGCGCAGCCTCCTCGCTCTGACCTTGACCGCCGGCCGGGTGGGGAGTAGCGTCTTCGACATGCCTGGTTGACGTTGACCGCTCGCGTATGCGGCCTATGCTCGTCCGCCTCCCTGGCGGTGCATCACTCGACGCGCGAAATGCACCATGACGACGACAGGGGGGTGCGCGACGATGAACAAGATCGACATGAAGGGCTGTGCCGACCGGGCGGCAGCGGTCGCCTACAGCCAGAGCGACGAGCGGCCCGCGAGTAGCGGCTGAAGACCAACGACGGTCCGAGAAGCAGCATGCGGTCGGCCACTACACTACAAGGGTGGCTTCGATTTCAACCCGCAGCTCGTGACGTGCGGCCGGGAGGTATTACGGGTGTCCTGCGGCCCGGTTGAAGACGAATCGAGGCGCTAGGATCGTGGTCCCGGCGAGATAGCTCAGTTGGTAGAGCATACGACTGAAAATCGTAGTGTCCTCGGTTCGATTCCGAGTCTCGCCACTAAAAAGCCCTGTAAATGAGCGTGCTGGCGGTAACGGCGCCGGTAAGCTCGATCGCCTGGGACTCGCGTTTTGACTTGCGCCAAGGTGGCCGGCATAGGGTGATCGGGTCGACGTGGGCGGCGAGAGCTGCGCGCTGAATCAACGGACGGGATGCAGGCAGAGCTGACGGAGAACGCCCCGATCTGAAGGCAGCTCAAAAGGAGGCCGGCGGGCGCGAGCGCGAGCCGCCCGCGGCAGCGGCGACCCGAGCGCCCATGATCCGTGTTCTCCCGGCCGCCGCCTGGCCGTTGCGAGAACTGGGCACCGTCGTCGTATACCACCATTCATCCCTACCCACGCGCCCCTGCTCCACGAATCACCGAGGCGGGCAGTGGCCGTCAGGCGAGAGCTGGTGCTTGGGTGTGTTGGCGGCTGCGGTGCTCGGCGAGGGGTAGGCGTTCCTCGACGGTGACCCGGCGGGTCTCCATCAGCTCGGGGGTACTGGTGATGGGTGGCAAGGTCATGGAGGCGCAGGCGTGCGTGTCGGCGAACGCTGAGCCGAGAAAGCGTGTTTGGGCGGCGACGAGCACGGCGTAGGCCATTGCTGAGAGGTCGCGCAGCGGCTGGTGTCGGTTTTGGCGTTCGCCGAGGTCTATCTGGGCGAGCGCGTCGAGCCCACAGGTGCGCCAGCTGTCGATCAGCATCGCGATCTCGACGCCGTAGCCGGCGCTGAACGGGATCTGTTCAAGCAGCGCCCGGCGGGCGGCGGTCTCTCCCGCGAGTGGCTGGTCGAACACAGCGAGCTCGGGGGCGTGCAGGTTCAGCAGTGGCCTTGCCATCAGCTCTGTGACGCGCCCGCCACCGTCGGCGAGCACGATGTCCCCCTCTCGGAACGGGCGGCGGAAGGTGCCCTTGACGAACTGGACATCGGGGTCACAGAGCAACGGGCCGAGGAGCCCGAGGAGGAAGCCGTCGTGGAAGTCTTCGGTGTCGGTGTCGGCGAACGCGACGATTTCGCTGCTGGTCGCGGCAAGCCCGCGCCACATGGCATCGCCCTTGCCTTGTGCGGGCCCGCAGTCACTGAGCAGCTCGTCCTCTTGGGCGACCTCGAGTCCTGCGTGACGGGCGATCGTGGCGGTTTCGTCCTTGGAGTCGGCGTCGATGAGGAGCACCTCGTCTAGCAGGCCAGCGTCTTTGAGACGAGCTGCCGCGTCGGCGATCGGGCCGATTGTACGTGCGACTTCGCGGGTGGGCAGCAGCAGCGCGACGGTGTTCTGCTTTACCGCGAGGAGCCGGTCGAGGGGAAACTCGCTCGAGTGGTGGGTGCGCCGAGCGCGCCAGTCTGAGCGCGCGAGGTCTTGCGCGAGTCCGCGAGGCGCGCGCCCGTCGGTGCGAGCGGAGGTCTTGACCCGCACGCGGCGGGTGCGGTGGATGGCGATGCCTTGGCGGATGAGGGCTTGGGCGAGCGCCTCGTCCTCGAGTGCTGCGCGTACCGGCAGCCCGCCGCAGCGTTCGTATGCGGCAGCGGTCAGCGCGAGCGATGCGCCGGAGAAATGCGGGTGCTCGACCGTCGCGGCGCCCGCTGTTTGTTCGATGGCGCTGGCGAGCCGCTGGGTCATGGTCTGCTCCCGTATGGCGAGAGCGTGCGGGTCGAGCGTGTGTTGCTCTGTGGGGTCGAGTTCGATCAGCCCGCCGATCGCCGCGGCGCCCGACCACACGAGGGCGAGTTGTGTTGAGAGCCAGTCCTCCGCGACGGTGGTGTCGGCGTCGGTGCTGGCGATCAGCCCGTCCTGCATTCCGAGGCTCATGAGCCGACGGCAAGCGATGTCCATGCCCAATCGCCGGGCGCGGCCGACGCCTTGCGGCTGTGAGAGGGTGATGGTGTGGATGGCGGGCTGTTGGTGCAGCCGTGCGGCCTGCTGGATGACGTGGAAAGTGTGGTCGCGGCAGCCGTCGAGGAGCACGATCACCTCGTAGCTGCCGGCGGGCATGTCGCGCTGGAGGGCGAGCGCCTGCAGGCAGGCAGCGATGCGTGGCGCCTCGTCGCGGGCGGGGATCACGACGATCGCGTGCAGGCCGGGAGGGGGAGGGGCGAGCTCGACGGGGTCGTTCATGGCGGGCTGTCTCCGGCTGCGATCAGCTCGCGGGCGTGTTCGTAGTCCCCGTCGCGGTTGTGGGTGAGCGCCCCGACGAGCCGGCCTTCGCGGGAGTACCAGACCGTGAACGCACCGTCGGGATGCTCGTCGAGCCGGCTGGTGTCGTGGCCGTCGCCCCACGCCGCGTACTTGATGGTGTGCCGGCCGATGGTCGACCAGAAGCCGGGCACGTCCCGCCACTGCGTGTCCTCACCGGCGAGGACACGCCCCGCGATCTCGCCCTGGCCGAGCGCGTCACCCCAATGCTCGACGCGCAGCCGCCGTCCCGCCTGGTGGTTGTGGGCGTAGGCGACGTCGCCGACGGCGAGCACCCGCTCGTGCGCTCGCATCTGCGCGTCGGTGAGGACCGCACCCTCGGCGATCTCAAGGCCCGCGTGTTCGGCCAGCTCGCTGCGGGGCCGCACACCCATGCCGAGCGCCACGTTGTCGGCCTCGATCAGCTCGTCGCGCTCGAGCGCGACAATGCGGCCGTTGTGCACGGCCGAGACCTCTACCCCCATCCGCAAAGTCACATCGAGGTCGGTCAGCCAAAGTGCGATGCGCGCCGCGGCATCGGCGCCAAGTCGCTGCTGCTGGGGGGCGGGTTCCTGGCCGATGAGCGTCACCTGGCTGCCGCGGAGTGCGAGCGAGGCGGCTAGCTCGCAGCCGATGAACCCGGTGCCGAGCACGATGGACCTGACGCCTGGTGTGGCTTGGGCAGCGAGGCGTTCGCTGTCGGGCCGCTCGCGCACAGTCTGTACCCGCGAGTCATCCAGGCCGGGTAGCTCGGGCCGGATTGGTTCGGCGCCTGTGGCGAGCACGATCATCTCAGCGTTGAGCGCATGCCCGTCGGCGTGCACGACGCCGGCGTAGGGATCGATCGCGGTTACTTCGCAGCCGAGGTGCAGCTGTATGTCGTGCTCATCAAACCACCCGCGGGACTCGATCGACAGCTCCCCCGCATCGAGCTCACCGCGCAGGAACTCCTTGGTCAGCGGCGGCCGACGGTACGGGATGATTGTCTCCTTACCGAGCATCGTGACCTCGGCCGGGCCGCCGTGCTCGCGGTAGGCACGAGCGGTTGCCAGGCCGGCGGGGCCGGCGCCGACGATCACAATTCCCCCCGGTCTCATTGGCCGTCGAAGCGGTCGAGTCTGTACCTGTGTTGGCGTGCATCGAGCGCGTGCCACTCGGCGAGCTCGCTTGCGAGCCGGTCGTGCACCTGATCGCCCCTCATTGGCTCGTCGCGGCCGGCGCCGCGCCAGCTGACCGCGAGGACACATGCCCCGTGGGAGAGCTGGATCTTGATCCAGCCGATCGCCTCCTCGAACGCCGACGGCTGCAGGTAATAGAGGATCTCCGAGCAGACGATCACATCCCAGGAGCCGGGCGGGGTTTCCTCGGGAAAGCTGGCGCGCAGAAGGTCCACGTTGCCTACGGCTTGCAGGTTCTGTTGGGCGAGTTGCAGCGCGCTGAGCGAGAAGTCGATCGCGACAAGGTGCTCACAGCCCGCGGCAAGCTGGCCGGTGAACGCGCCGATCGAGCAGCCCACCTCCAGACACAGGCCGTGCCGGGGTCTTGGCAGAGCGGCGAGGGTCGCCGCGTACTTCCGCTGCTCATAGCTGCTGGTCCGGTAGCTCCACGGGTCGGGGCTTCCTTGGTAGAGCCGCTCGAAGCGCTGTAGTTCTGCGCTCACGCTCATGTCGTCCGTGCGGTGAGCGTCTCGGTGCCGAGCTTGACGAGCTTGGGATCCAGCCTGTGCTGGAGCAGGAACAGGTCGAGGTCGCGGCGGACGCGATCGAGGGTGCTGGCTCCGATCAGCGCCCGTGACCCACAGACCTGTGCGGCCTGCGTGGAGATCAGCCGGGCGGCGTCGGCGAGAGCGATGCGACATTCGACAGCGAGTGTCGCCGCGTCGCGCACGAGTCGCAAATCCTGGGGCCGTCCGAGGCTGGCGGTGGTGTGCTCGAGCCAGCGATCGATCGTGCTCTGGGCGACGCGCATCCGGCCGAGCGCGTGAGCCTGCACCGCGTCTATGAGGCTTGGGTCGAGTGCAACGATGGTAGCCGCCACGATCGCGTCGGCGAGCCCGGCCCAGGTCGCGGAGGTGCGGATACTGTCGCGGGAGAAGTAGGGCTCACGTGAGAGCTCGCCGGGGGCGCCGAGCAACGCGAGCACAGGCGTGTCATGGAACTCGACGCGGTGGCTCTCTGAGGCGCGCAGCCCGGAGGACTGATACCAGTTGCGGTCGATGCTGATCCGGCTGCTGGTGGTGTCGAGGTAGACCACGCGTCGAGCGCCGTCTCTGTCGGCGGCGAGGATGAGTGCACGCTGCACCCCCCCGGCACCGGAGCAGAAGGTCTTGACGCCACGCACGACCGGCTGGCCGTGCCGCTGGTCCAGGCAAGCGGGTGGTCCCTCGCCAGGGGCCGGGTCGGCGCCCCACACGCCGAGCAGCAGCTCACCTTGTCGTATCTGTGTGAGCTCGTTGGAGCGCAGCGGCTCGGGGGCGGCGAGCGTCAGGCGCTCGACACCGTTGAGGTGCCCGTCGAGGATACGTGCGGTCGACGCGTCAGCGGCTGCCACGGCACGCACGACCCGCACCTCGCCAGCCAGCCCGTCTGGCGGGAGCGTGAGGAGACCTGCCGCGGCGAGGTCGGCAAAGTTCTCCACAGGGAACCGTGGCTCACGATCAAGCTCGCGCGCGCGTGTCGCGATGCGCGCGAGCGCATCCTCCAAGTGCTCTGCGGTCATCGGCGCCGGCAGCTGTTGAACGCTCAAGCCGGCACCCCAATCGCAGGCTGACTAATGGCTCGAGGAACGTCGCGGACCTGGTGGGGCACAGGCGCGAGAGCGAGACCGTGGGCGCGCGCAGCCGCCGCGAGCGCCGGCAACAACGCGAGAGTGTTCTCACAGCCTCTCCTTTGTGCCCCTGGTCCGAGCGCGTCGTGCATCAACACCGACCCGCCATCAGTCAAGCGGACATAGCATTGGGCGAGCATCGCCCGGGACTCATCGCCGCGCCAATCGTGCGCGTCAATCGACCAGTGCACAAGGCGCAATCCGAACAGCTCGGCGACACGAGCGCTCGCCTCGGTACAGACCCCCCACGGTGTCCGCCAGAGCTTTGGGCGGACACCGACGCAAGCGAGCGCCGCCAGGGCTGTCTCGGTGTCGAGATACAGCGCCGCTTTGGTGAGCTCGGTATGACGGACATGACGATGACAGTGAAGTTGAACGTCGTGCCCGGCGGCGCGCACCGCGTCGGCAAGATCAGGCTGGGCGAGCACCCGCTCGCCGACCATGAAGAACGTCCCTGTCACTTCGCAGCGCGCAAGCGCGTCCAGCACGAGCGGCGTCCACGTCTCATCCGGGCCGTCGTCAAAGGTGAAGCTCAGCACGCGCGCCCGCCCGCGCGGTGGGGCCGCGCGAAGGATCGCCGGGGCGCTACTCATCGGGGCGCTGCTCCTGGCCGTCTTGGTACTCGCGCAGGAACCCCTCGAACAAACGGCGATGGCCTTCCTCATCGTGCAGGATCGCGATCACCATGTCATTCGTCACCGGGTCTGACTCCTCGGTCGCCGCGACGATCTCGTTGTAGAAGTCGATCGCGCCGGTCTCGGCCTCGATCACACCCTCGATGACGTGCACCACGTCGGTCTGGTGCTCGGGCGGCTGCAGATAGGACTGTTCGCCTCGAAAGTCCAGCGAGCCCGGGACGACCCCATACAGCTCCTTGATGCGATTGGCGAACTGGGTTGCGTGCCCCAGCTCCTCCTGGATGTCTTGGCGCAGCGAGGAGCTGATCTCCTGGGCGCGCACACCGTCGGGGTTCACCGAATTGGCGATGTAGCTCATCACGGTCTCGATCTCCATCCAGTACGCCTTGATGAGCATCTCCACAATCCGCTCACGCTCCTCGCCGGCGTCCTCAGCAAGTATCCCTGTGTTGCTTTGCGCTGTTGACATGCGCTTCTCCTTTCCGGGCGGGGTATATACCCGCTATCGGGCTACCCCATCGGTGGCCTTGGCAACCGGGCCCGGTTCGCCCAGCGCGACCGGCTGGTATTCGCAGCCATTTGCGTGGAATCACGCCGACCAGGATGCTCTCAGGCCGGATCCTCGCGCAGGATTGTGTGGTCGAGGGCGCCACGCAACTCAGCAACCGATTCGTAGACCTCTGCGGCGCCGGCTTGGCAGAGCTCGGCTTTTGAGAATCCGCCCGTCATCATTGCGATTGTCTTCACGCCGGCGCGCTCGGCTGCTTGGATGTCCCAGGGCGAGTCGCCGATCATCACAGCCTGCTCCGCTGGTGCGCCGGCGCGCTCGAGCGCTGCGCGAACGAGATCGGGCTGAGGCTTGGTCGCCTGGACGTCCCCCGCACTGGTCCAGTCGTCGGCGAGCCGGCGTGCATCGAGAAGGTCGAGGTAGTGCTCGATCTCTTCTGGCTTGGCGGAGCTGGCCAGGATGACCGTGTGACCGCTCTCGTGCAGGTCTTTGAGCAGCTCGCCGGCGTCCTTCATCGCCTCAACTTCGTCGATCATCTCGCCGTAGTATTTGCTCTCGCGCGAGCGGATCTGATCGCCGAAACGAGCCTCGACATCCCGGTCGGTGAGTGACTCGACGAGCTGGTCGCCGCCCATGCCGATGTGGCGGTGAATGCGCCAGACCGGGAGCACGATGCCGTGCTCGCGGAAGGCGTGATACCACGCGAGCGCGTGCTGGTAGTTGGTGTCGACCAGAGTCCCGTCGATGTCGAGGATCACCACGGTCATGGCGTTCAGTGGGCGCGCGCGGTCTTGCCGCTGTGCTGCTGTTGGTCTGCTCCGAGGTCGCTTGCGATCTGCTCCAGGGAGCGGCCCTTGGTCTCGGGCACTCTGGCGAGGAAGAAGATGAGGGCGAGCACGCCGAAGCCCGCGTAGAGCCAGAAGGTGCCCTCGCGGCTGATCTCATCGACGAGGGTGAGAAAGAACGAGGAGACGAGGAAGTTGGAGGTCCAGTTGCCGACGGTCGAAAGGCTCATTGCGGAGCTGCGGACCTTCAGCGGGAATATCTCGGAGATCATCAGCCAGAACACTGGGCCGAGGCCGACGGCGAACGAGGCGATGTAGACGATCAGGCAAACGAGCGCCAGCCAGGAGTCGCTGTGTTGCAGGCTGCTGGAGGCGAAGAACACGCCGAGCATCGCGAGCGATAGGACACACCCGGTTGTGCCGACGATCAAAAGCAGTCGGCGTCCTATGCGGTCGAGCAGGACGATCGCGACGATCGTGAAGATCACGTTGGTGATCCCGACCGACAGCGCCTGGGTGATCGCCGAGTTCGTGGAGAGGCCGGTGAACTTGAGGATTGTGGGCGCATAGTAGATGACGGTGTTCACGCCGATGAACTGCTGCGCGATGGCGAGTGCGAGACCGACAGCGACGAGCGGTCTGACCTGGGGACGCCATACCGTGCGGAAGCCTCCAGCTTCTTTGGCGGCCCGTTTGATCTCCTGCAGCTCGTCGTCGGCCTCCTCGTCGCCGGCGCGGGCACGGCGCAGTACGTCGCGCGCTTCCTGATCGCGGCCCTGCTGGACAAGCCAGCGTGGCGAGAACGGCTGAAAGTACATGCCGATCGCCAGCGCGAGTCCTGGGATGGCGCCGAGACCGAGCATCCACCGCCAGTTTTCGGCGGTGTCCTTGAGCGCCCAGTTGACGAGATAGGCGGCCATGATGCCGCTGACGATCATCAACTGGTTGAACGAGGTTACACCGCCACGAATGCGCTTCGGCGCAAGCTCTGAGATATACATGGGGGCGACGAACGAAGCGGTCCCGACCGATACGCCGAGGACGAAGCGGGCGGCGATCAGCTCTGGTGCTGTCTGTGAGAATCCGGACCCGAGGGCACCGATCACGTAGATGCAGCCGGAGACGATCTTCGTTCTGCGCCTGGAGAGTGCGTCGGCGGAGAACCCGGAGAGGATCGCCCCGAGGACCGCGCCGATCAACAGCGAGCCGACGTATGCCTGTTCGTTGAATTCGTCGCCGCCGAGATCCTTGCCGATGAACGGCAGTGCACCGGAGATGACGCCGGTGTCGTAGCCGAACAGGAAGCCGCCGAGCGCGGCGACGAGTGCCAGGCGGAGCACGAAGCGGTTGCGTCCGCTAAATGCCTCTTTTAGGAAGTCCATTGCGCCGCCTGCCCGCTCATGCTGCGAGTTGCATACCCGTAGCCGTCTGCTGCGAACCGCGGCCTCCCTGCGGTGTGGGTGCGGTTGGCGGATTGGACAGCCAGCTAGATGTGCGATCTGTCTCGCCGCGAGTTTTCGTGGCGAAGCGGGACTCGGCCGGTGCTCGTGACCGCGTGGCGGTCGCGGGCCCAGAGCGCCATCGTCGAGCGCACCTCAGAGCAGGTGCGGGGCGCTCGAGCGCGCTCGCAACGCTGACTATCCTGCACTCAGCGACGAGCTTATCGGCTCAAGCTCTACTGTTGAACGGGCTCCTACGGCGGGTTGGTGATTCATGCGCGGCGCGAGACAGCAGCGTCGATGCGCGCTCTGACGCGATCGCAGTTGCGGCGTCGCGGCGGTAGCCGCGTCTTGCGTTCAGCAAGATCACGCCGCTGATCGCGAGCGGCACGAGCATGATCAGGAAAGTGTCGCGCAGCCCACCTACCTGGGCATGCTGGCCGAGGCTCGTGCTCTGGCTCGAGTGGTTGGCAGGCGTGGTGAGCTGGTCTGAGATGAACCCGAACAGCAGCGGCGCGACAGCCTGTGCGGTGGCTCTGAGAACGGTGCGGACGCCCTCGGCGCGACCCCACAGGCCCGAGGGCATCACGTCTAGACGCGCGGCGTCGAGTGGTGGGTTCGGCGCGGACAGCGCTGCCGTCGCGAGCAGCAAGAATGGAACCCCGATCGTCAGCGAGCGGCTCAACAGCGGCGGTAGGAACAGGATCGAGGCGAGGATCAGCCCGCCCGCGGCGACGAGCAGGCGTCCGGAAATGTGCCCGTGGTTGACCAGCCCGTCCGCCAGATGCCCAGCAAAGAGGACGCCGGCGATCGCGCCGACGGCGAGCATCCCGAGTAGCGAGGTCGCGATTGTCTGGTTGACGGAGTACTGGTGGCTGACAAAGATCACGGCGAACGTTCGTACCCCCGATTCGAAGAAGTAGCCGAGCGCGGAGGCGACTATCAGCGCTAGGTTCGTGCGTACCCGCAGCACATATCGCACTGCCTGCCACAGACTCATCCGTGAAGGGTCTTCCTTCAGCACGAGTTCGGGACGCGCCGAGACGCGCTGCTGTTTGATCGCACGCGCCAGCGCCCGCGGGGACGGCTGTGTCGCGCGGGTGCCGTCAAGCGTTTCCGGTGAACCGTTGGCCCCGGCGTCGAGTATCTCCTCGGCGCCGGGCTGGAGCGGGCTCTGGCCTCCTCGGGCAGGCTCGGGCAGCCACGTGTAGATAGCCCACGCCAGCACCGCGCTCGGGATAGCCAGCACCCAGAAAGCGAAGCGCCACGACAAGAGGCCGGCGGCGTTGCCGCTGACGAACAGTCCAATGACTGAGCCGAGCAGCTCGCCGGTGAGGATGAAGCTGTAGATCCGTCCTCGCTCGTGAGAGGGAAAGAAGTCCCCTGTCAGCGACGCGATCGTCGGTCCGGACGTGGCGGTCACTGCGCCGAGCGCGACGCTTGCGATCAGCAGCATCTGGAAGGAGCTGGCAGCGCCGCTCGCGAACATCGCGCCGCTCCACAGGATCAGGCTTCCCGCGAGCAGCGCGGTTCGACGCACCCGGTCGGTCAACGCGCCGACCGGCAGCGTCGCCGCGGCACCGGTGAGCGCGGGCAGCGAGACGAGCAGCCCCAGTTCAGTGAAGTCGATGTGCAGCGCCTGCTTCAGGGGACCGGCGGCCGCACCGACGGCGGAGGCGTCGGCGCTGTTGAGCGCCAGCACACACGCAAGCAGCCCCACCACCCTGGCCCGTGCGGGACCACCGACCTCTCGGGTGATTCGCCTCTTCGCTGAACCCAGCGCCAAGCGAAACGGCCGGCCCAGCCTTGCCCGCACCGCCAGCGGTGGCCGGGCGACGGACGCCGAGCGCAAGTCGGTCTGCTTCAGCGTTTGCCGAGCATCCCACGCTCGCCGCCGGCGCGTTGACAAGGTGCCGGCGGCGACGATTGGTGGCGAAGTGCGGCAGCTCGCGCTCCGTTGCCACGCCCGCTGCTCGCTTGGCGAGCTCGGCCGTGGGTGGGAAGGAGGCGAGCGCGTTGACGAGCCTCGGCACGAGTGACGCCGAGCTTGCCCAAGAGACGATCAAGCATCGGATCAGCAGCGGTATCCGACACGAGAACAACCTCCTTGAATGGACGACGGCAACAACGATGAATCCGAGATCGCCCCTCGGCTACCCGCCGATCAGAAACCCCGAACCTCGCCGCCCCGAGGATGTCCGCGTACTGACGCCGACCAAACGCGGTCCAGTTCCCCTAGATCGGTGCGAGACTGACACGATGATCAGCCCGATGGCGGTCGCGGGGCTCGTGAATCTCGGTGCCACGACCAAGAGCTAGCTGAGACCGAGGTGCCGGAGACCGCGACGGCGGGTGGGCAGGCCCAGCATCAGCAGCAGCCGGCGCTCTGCAGTGCTGAGCTCACGTGGCTTGTAAATCCCCTCGGGCGAACATGGGGCGCGCTCCTCGCCTCAGGGGTCCAGCCGCTCAGATCACGGGTTCTCGGCGCTCACGCAGGGCTGCCTCCTCGCGGTCCCCGGCCTGCTCTGCGCTCTCGCGCTCGATCTCGATCGCGTCTGAGCGCTGAAGCTCGCGGCAGAGCCTGCGAACAAGCACGAACAGGATCACTGGTACCACCCAGATCGCGACCCGGAAGACCGTGAGCAGCGTTTCGTAGCTGACGCCGAACAGCACATACAGCCGGTCGGCTGCGCCGAAGATGAAGATCAGGAAGATCCAGCTCAGGAACGCCACGCCGAAGGCGGTGCGGGTCGGCGCCTCCCGGGGACGGTCGAGGAGATTGTGCACGGCGTGGTCCCGTGTGAGTCGCCGCTCGACCCAGGGGAAGGAGGCGAGCACCGCGACCACTACGAGCGGGAACGCCACGCCGCCCCAGAACGGGTTTGGGATCACGGTGTAGTGGCCGATCACGACGTCGAAGCTGGGCATCAGTCGCAGCGCGCCGATCAGCCAGCCCAGATACCAGTCGGGCTGTGCGCCGTTGGTGGCAAGCCACGGCTCGAAGGGCCCCCATTGCCAGATCGGGTTGATCTGCACGAGCCCGCCGAGCAAGAACAGGACGGCGAACACCATGAACATCAGCGCCAGCGACCTGGGTGCCTGCGCGGGGAACGTCGGGACCCCCACGATCCGCTTCTCGGTATGTCGCTTGTCGCGGCGGAACTGGGTGTGGTGGCGGGCCATCACTAGCGCGAGGTGCGCGCCGATCAGCACGGCGAGCAGGGCGGGGAAGATAAACACGTGGGCGATGTACATGCGCGACTCGAACGTGCCGTTGCCGGGGAACGCCGCGCCGAAGATCAGCACGCCGAGTGGGCCTCCGATCAGCGGGAGCGAGAGCAGCACCCCGTAGCCGATCGCCAGGCCGATCCCGGAGAGCAGGTCGTCGACCAGCGAGTAGCCGAGATAACCCTCCAGCAGCGATGTGAACAGCAGTGCCAGGCCGATCAGCCACGTCAGTTCGCGTGGTTTGCGGTAGGCGCCGGTGAAGAACACGCGCATTAGGTGCAGCACGATCGAGGCCATGAACACGTCCGCGGCCCAGTGGTGTGTCTGGCGGATCAACAGGCCGGCCTTGTAGGTGAGCGAGATTTCAACCACGGACCTGTACGCCTCGCTCATCTCGCGGCCCCGCAGCGGCGCGTAGGGCCCGTGGTAGACCGTTTTGGCGAGGCTCGGCTCGAAGAACAGCGCGAGATAGGTGCCGGTGAGGATCAGCACGATGAACGCGTACAGCGCGATCTCCCCGAGCAGAAACGACCAGTGGTCGGGGAACAGGTAGCGCAGTGTTTTTTTCAACAAGGGCGCGGCGGCGGTGCGTTCGTCGACGAAGCGGACCGGGTCCTCGATCGAGCGGCTCACGATGGTCTCTCCCTGACTGCCCACCATCCCGGTCCGACGCGGCCGGAGAAGTTCCCGGCTGCGGCGAGGTGGCCGTCCTGGTCGATCATCAACGGCAGCTGCGGCAGTGGGCGCCCGGCCGGCCCGAATATCACGCTCGCCCCGGTAGCGGGGTTGAATGTGGAGTAGTGACAGGGGCACACGAGCGCGGGCCTTGGCTCGGTGGGTGGGAAGCGAGGCTTGCGATAGAGCTCGATCGCGCAGCCGGCGTGGGTGCAGATTCTGGAGTAGGCGAGGATCCCGTAAGGCGCCCAGGTTTCCCGGCCGGCAGGGAGCTCCAGTTCATCTGGGTGCAGACGCACCACGACGAGCAGGGACGCTATGTTCTCGCGATTGGCGCCCTCGGCGAAGGCGGCGTAAAACGTTTCTTCTTCGACGGCAGAGGCCAGCATCGGGTTGCCGTTCTGATCGATCAGACGCCGCCCGCGATACCAGGGGCTGTCCGCCAGCGCCGCGGTGTCCCACAGCGGCCCGAGTGACAGGACGGGTGTGAGACCTGCGAGGCCCAACGTGCCTGCGGCTGCAGAGCCGGCTCCGATGAGCAGCCCTCGACGCGAGATCCGGCTCCCGCTCTCGCGCACGAGTTGTGCGATCTCGTGCTGCTCGTCAGGATGCTCTTGCGGGTAGTCGTCTTCGATTTCCTCGGTGACGATCAGGCCTCTTGCGAATACCGCGAGCGCCGCGGCGATCGAACCTAGCGCTCCGGCGATGCAGACCCCGAGCAGCTGGTTGGGCATCTTTGCGGGACTGAACTCGGCGTAGGTGAGGATGAACGCGACCGCGAACAAAGCCGCCAGGAGCAGCAGCGCGATGACGAGGTACTCAGCGCGGCGGTTCGGTGCTCCCTCGGGCACGATCCGCCCCTCCCGCGGTGCCTCTGAGACGTGCTCCGCTGTGCTACTGGTGGTTGCAGGGTGCTCGGGGCTCTTTCGCCGGCGGCGTCTGACGGCGAGTGCGGCGAGGGCGATCAACCATTGTTTGAGCTTCATGGGCGCTGAGTGCTCACACGCGCAGAGATGGGCTGGACGATCCTCATGTGCCTAGCCTGCGCCCGAGGGTGAGGCACAGCACGACGAGGACGATCGCGGCGAGCCACGCAACGAGGCCCTCGGGGATCGGGCCGAGGTTCCCGATCGACCAGCCGCCGCGGTTCTCGGGGCGGTTGGTGGAAAGGACATAGCGGACGATCGCGTTCAGCTGCTGATGGTCGATCTGGTGCGCGGAGAAGCGCGGCATCAGATACGGACCGATGCGCACGGCCTCGGCGATCCGGGTTGCGTCGACGCCCTGCAGCGGCGGCACCCGTGCGCCGGTGACATAGCCACCGCGTGCGAGGCTCTGGTGGCAGCCCGCGCAGTCTTCGGTGAACAGCTTGAAGCCCTGCACGGGGCTCGCGGATGCCGGTTCCGGGTGAGGTATTCTGGGTCCTCGGCCGAGAGACGCGACAAACTCGGTGATTGCCGTGATCTCCTTGTTGGTGAAGGGGGAGCGCTGCTCGGAGGGCTCGGAGTGAATGTTGCGAAGCGGCATGAACCCGGTCCGCAAATAAAAATCGGCGGCCAGCGCGCCGACACCTCTCAGGGATGGCCCTGCTCCCGTGACGTCGCCCGCGCCGGGTCGCGGCGGGTTGATGCCCTGCCCGGCGATCGCATGGCAGCTCGCACAGTTGGCATCAAACAGCTCTTCGCCGAGTTTGACGCTCGCGTGTGCGGGCTCGTAGACGGGGCGCACGATCCCGTTTTGAGAGGCGGCAAGCGCTGCACTCCCACCGCCGAGTAGCAGGATCGCGAGGATCACGAGCAAGTGGCGAGCACGAATCGTCGTGAGGTGGTCGGGCAGCTGCGGGGGTCTCGGGAGGGTGTGTCTCATGATTGGTGGCACACGCCGAGCAGCGGCGCGCCGATTGCGACCATCGCGCAAATCGTCAGGGTCAGCGGGTTGACGGTCATGCCGACGGCCGCCAGGAAGTGCAGTCGCCCGGTCGTGATCTGATCCGGATCGTGGGTGTGCTGATCCCCGCGAGTGGCGCGAAACACCGCGATCGCACACAACTCGGCGAGCACCCCTACGAGCACGCCCGTAGCGCCTAGCGCCGCGGAGATCGCGTGTACCGGGAACTGGAAGCGTGCGTCCGGGGATTCGCAACGCGCGAGGCTGAACTGCATCCCGACCAGGAACTGGACCGCCCACGCCGCGGGGCCCCCAAGCACCGCGAACCACACGATCTTGTTCAGTCGCGTCGTGCTCGAGGCGCGTACGCTCGGGATCCGGGTACTCATAGCGATGGCGAGATCTCCGTGAGCAGAACGGCGATTGCGATCACGTTGACGACGTGCCAGTACAGCGCGACTGCGCGAACCCCGGTGAGACGGTAGTCAGACAGGCCTGAGAACCCGAGCCAGAACAACAGCCCGAGGTCGAGCAGGATCCCCAGCAGAACGTGCGCGTGGTGCAGGCCGATCAGCGCTATGTACGCGGAGGCATAGGCGCTTGACTGGGGGTGCACGGTGTGAAGTTCGCCGACGAAATGATGAAGCTGATATGCGAGATAGCCGCTCTGCACCACAGCGGCCGTCGCGATCATCGTGACCGTCCCGCGCAGCGCCCCGGCCTTCGCGTGGTGCGCGGCCAGCGCCATCGGCAGGCTGCTCGCGACGAGCACGGCGGTGAGGATCGCGGGATCGAGCACTTCCGGGAGGGCGACCCCGGCCGGCGGCCAGCGCGGCGCACGGAAGTTCAGGTAGAAGTAGCTCGAGATCAGCCCGGCGAACAGCATCGTCTCCGCGCACAAGAACAACGCCATGCCCCAGATGCCGCTCGGCTGCGATCTCCGAGCCGACGCGATCCGCCGCGCGGAGCTCGCGCTGTGCGCAGCCCCACCGCGGAGCGGCGCAATCGCCACCCTCTCGCTACCGAGGGCCCTATCTCCGGCGCTCGCCGCGGTCGGCTCCGGCATCGGGTCACTCATCATGCCTGCACCTTTGCGAGCGGAGCATCCTGCGACTCTTTGGCGGGCTCGGGCGGCTGCTGGTGGGGCTCTGAGGCGTGCCAGGCCAGCAGCACGAGCGCGGCGACCCCGCCGACCCCGGCCGCGATCACGAAGTGTGCGAGCAGCAGCATGATGAACTCGACGAACAGGACCAGCGCGACCACGGGCGGCCACACCGAGTGTGGTGGCATCGCAAGGATCTCGTCGAGCTCGGCGTCCTGCACGGTGCTCGCCGGCGTCTCGTGCCCGCGCGCGAGGACCCCCTGGCTGCGCTCCAAGCGCGCCATGTCGCGCTCACGGTCCGGTCGGTCCCACATCGGGTAGGCGCTCGAAACGGACGGTATCACCGCGTAGTTGTACGGCGGCGGCGGCGATGAAGTCGCCCACTCGAGCGTATCCCCGTTCCACGGGTCATCGCCGGCCGGCTGACCCTTGAAGAGGCTGACGGCGAGGTTCACGATCACGAGCAACAAACCGCCCGCGAGCACATATGAGCCCACCGACTCCAGCAAGTTCAGAGGGCCCCAGCCAGTACTGGCCGCATAAGTATAGATGCGCCGGGGCATCCCGTCTATACCGACGATGTGCATCGGGAAAAACGTCACCCACGTGCCCACGAAACTCAGCCAGAAGCTCGCCTGCCCGACGCGCTCATAATACATGCGCCCGGTTACCTTCGGAAACCAGTAATACATTCCGCCGAGGATCGGGAACACCGCGCCGCCGAAGATCACGAAGTGAAAGTGCGCGACGATGTAATAGCTCGCGTTCACCTGCTGATCAAACGGGATCGCCGCGACCGTGATCCCGGACAGGCCGCCAATGATGAAGAACACGATGAACCCCACGATCCACAACAACGGCGTCTTGAAGTCCGGGGTCCCCGTCAGGATCGTGGCGATCCACGAGAACAGCTGGATCGCGCTCGGAATCACGATGATCATGCTCGCCGCGGCGAAGTAGATCGTCACGACCGTGTCCAGCCCGTCGGCGAACATGTGGTGAACCCACACCCCGAAGCCAAGGAACGCGACGAGCAGCTCCGCGAGTGCGACGATCGGAAAGAGGACCATTCGCCGGTGCACGAACGTCGGGATGATCGACGTTGCGATCCCGAAGGCGGGCAGGATGATGATGTACACCTCGGGGTGGCCGAAGATCCAGCACAGGTTCTGCCACAGCAGGGGATCGCCGCCGTAAGCGACGTCGTAGAAATGGAATCCGAGCTGCCGATCGAGCTCTAGAAAGATCGTGGCGAGTGTCAGTGCGGGCAGCGCCAACACGAGGGAAAAGGCGGCGGCTAGGAACGCGAAGCAGAACAGCGGCATCCGACTCAGCGACATTCCCGGCGCCCTGAGCTTGAAGATCGTGACGATGATGTTGATCGCGGTCACGGTGCTCGCGATCCCGTTGAAGATCAGCCCGTACCCGTAGAAGTCGATGTTCAGCCCCGGGTCATACTGCTTGGAAGCCAGTGGCACGTAGTCAAACCAGCCGGCGTTCGGAGCCTGACCGGTCGCCAGGGCTATGTAGAGGAACACACCGGAGCCCAAGAAGATCCAAAACGACACCGCGTTCATTCGCGGGAAAGCCATGTCCCGGGCGCCGATCATCAGCGGCACGAGATAGTTCCCGAACGCGCCGGTCGTCATCGGGATCACGACCAGGAAGATCATCGTGATGCCGTGCATCGTGAACAGCTCGTCGTAGGCCTCCGGGGTCAGTAGATGATGGTTCGGCCCGATCAGCTGGGTGCGGATCAACAGCGCCTCCGCGCCGCCCGCACCGAAGAACACGAGCGAGGTGAAGAAGTACATGAGCCCGATCCGCTTGTGGTCGGTCGTCGTCAGCCAGCCCAGCAGACCCGGCCGCTCCCGCCAGACCCGATCGAGACGGTCGACCTGACGCTGCGCCGAAGGTGAGAGAGCGGTTGCCATGTCTAGTGCAGTGACTCCAGGAACACCGCGATCGTGCGTGCTTCTGCGCTGGACAGTCCGAGGTCTGGCATGTGGTTCCCCGGCTTTATCGCCTGCGGGTCGTGAACCCACGCCGCGAGCTCCGCGGCGGTGTTGGGGATCTCGAGGGCCGCGAGCGTGGAGCGCGTCGCGACGTGCGTGAGGTCAGGGCCGATCATCCCTCGTGCCTGGGTCCCGCGCAGCTGGTGACAGCCGCCGCAGCCACGGCTCATGAACAGCCGCTCTCCTTCGAGGGTCCGCCCGCCGGTTGGCAAGCTCGCGGGCCTCGCCATGTTCGCCAACCACGCCTGGAAGGACGCGCGCGGTTCGGCTATGACAGACACTCCCATGTGCGCGTGTTGCAGACCGCAGAATTCCGAGCACTGCCCCAGGTAGGTTCCGGCGTCCGGTGTGTCAAGCAGGATCCGGTTTTCGCGGCCGGGGATCATGTTGATCTTCCTGGCCAGCCGCGGCACCCACAGACTGTGAATCACATCGGCGGTCGTCGCGACCACCTGGATGCGGGTGCCGACCGGGATGTGAATTTCGTTGGCGGTGACGGCTGTCGTTCCCGGATAGCGGATTTCCCACCACCACTGGTGTCCGATGACGTCGATCGTCATGCTCGTCGAGTCCGCGGCGGGCGCCTCGGTGAAGCGGATGTCATAGATGTCGCTCGCACCGAACAGCGCGAGCAAGACGACCAGTGGGATCGCGATCCCGAACGCGATCACCATGCCGTTGGTGAGTCGCTCGCGCCGCCCAAAATACGGCAGGCCCGCCGAACGGCGCTTGAGAAACGAGAGCACGAGCAGCCCGATCGCGCCGATGAACACGACCACCGCCGCGGCCAGCATCCACCACCACAACACAGCGATTACGTGGGTCTGCTGACTGCGCGGCGCGAGGATCGACTGTCGCCCACCGCAGCCCCCGAGGCACACCGCGCCCGCGGCGGCCAGGACGAGCATCCGCAGCGCCCGCGACACTCGCCGGCTGCACGTGCGTCCCTGGCCGCGGGTCCTCGCAGCGGCTAGGCCGGTGGGGGTGGCGCGCATCGTCAAAGCTCTCCAGGATGGGGCTGGCGCTCGAGCGCTACCTCGTGCCGGGTTGACGTTCCTGGCCTCCGCGCCTCGGGGTCTGGATCGTGCAGCAGGCGCAGTCGCAGTCGCTCTCCTGCTCCGGCGGCAACAGCGCGCCCGGCACGCGCCTCGCTCAGTGCGACGCCATTCAGCGACGCGAGGTCCAGCAACTGTTGGGCCTCCTCGTCCCGTCTTGCGAAGCGCAGGAACAACCACACGACCAGCAGCGCGGTGAGCAGCATCTGGACGATCATCATCGCGGCCCCCGCAAGGTTCTGGTCTGACATGGCGTTCAGCCCGCGGGCGGCGTCGCTGGCATGGTAGACGGGATAGATCACCGTCTGCGCCCACAACAGCACGTTGCCGAGCACGGCGCCGGCAGCCCTGACAACGAACACGTAGCCGAGCTCGGCCCAGCCCTTGAACCAGGCTGGCTTCGGTAGCGGGCCGATCAGACCCAGCCACAGCAGCGTGCCGAACCACAGCAGGCATGCATGCTCGAGAGCGTGGACCAGGTCGTGGCGGATCGCGAGCTGGTAGAGCAGAGGCAAATGCCACACATACAGGTCGAGCGCCCACAGGAAGAGCGCGACGATCGGGTGCGCGAGCGTCCGCAGGGGACGCGTGGCCCGGATCTGAAGCAGCGGCGCAAGGAGCGGGCCGGTCAGCCCCAGCACGATCAAAAGCGAGGCGAGTTCACCGATCACGATGTGCTGGATCATGTGCGCGACCAGCACTTCGTCGGCGAGCCCATCCAGCGGCGGCAACTGCACTATGGCCATCAGCGCGACGCCGGCCGTGAAGCAGCGCCTGCGCCACACAGCGGGTTGACGGCGCTCGTGCGAGAGCCTCCCCACTCGACGGAAGTACAGCGCCAGATACGCGATGCACGCGATCACCGGCGGCAGGAACTCACCCAGGTGAAGCGCGTGCACGGACGGGTCGCCGGCCAATAGCGTCCCGGACATGCCCTAGTCCCCCAGGGAGTAGTGGTCGAGGTCCCCTTCCAGAGCCTGCCTGCTTTCATAGGGTCCGGGGTGGGTGTAGATGACGCGACCGGCGGCGTCGATGAAGATCGTCGTGGGTGTCCCCTGCACCGGAGCAAGCCCATCTAGCGAGCCGGTCGTCGCCTGATAGCTCGGATAGTCGACTCGCTCCCCCGCGAGGAAGCTCCTGGCGGCGCCCGGGGTATCGTCGGTGTCCACGCCGAGGAAGGCCACCTCGTTGCCATAGTCCCGCGAGTCCGCGGCGAAGATCGGGAACTCCGCCCGGCACGGTGGACACCAGGACGCCCACGCGTTCAGCACGACCGGCTCACCGCGCAAGCTGCGCAGCCGCGCAGCGAGCGCGCCTGGACCGCCAAGAAGCTGGCCGGCCTGCGCGCGAAGCCCGTCCAGAGCGACCGGGTTACGCGCGAGCCTGCCTCGGCTCTGAAGTGCCGCCGCAGCCGCCGGCGCGTCGCCTTCGCTGGCGAGCTCCGTTGCGTGGGGCTGGCTCGCGTTCCTGAGGACGGGTCGTCCCATCAGCCGGTCCAGGGCATCGAGCACCTCGACCGCGGTCCAGGGAAACTGGGGGTGCGCGAGGTCCCGGCGACCTTCTGGATCGAGCAGCCTCCGCAGCCCGCCCACGAGCGCGCTCGCTGGCTGCGCCATGCCTTCGTCCGCGACCCGCTCCCTTCCGGAGGGGTCGAGGATGAACACGCCGTCCGTGTGCTGCACGTCGAACTTCTCGGGCCGATGCGTCATCCAGTCGATGTCGGGCGGGCTGCCCTGGGGCACACGCCGGTAGTACACGCCGAAGTAGCGCCAGATACGACTGATCTGCGCCGGGGTGCCGGTCAGCAGGCGGAAGTTCACACCGGTGAGGCGACGGTAGACGCGCAGACGGGCGGGTGTGTCGCGCCACGGGTCGACGGTCACCTCGGCGACCGCGCCGCGCCCAGCGAGACCGTCGCGCTGAAGGGCGTCGGTCAATTCCATCAACGTGCCCGTCGTCAACGGGCAGGTCTCGCGGCAGAGTGTCATCGCGGGGGCGAGCACCAGCCAGCGTCCACGGAACGCGCTCAGCGACGTGGGCCGGCCGTGATCGTCGATCAGCTCGAGCGACGGTGTCGGACGTGGCGGCTGCACGAGCGTGCCAAGCGGATAGGACGCAGAAGCAGTCCAGGCACTGGGAGCTCGTAGGCCTGGTCGAGTGCCGAGCAGCACAGCGCAAAGCGAAACCAAGCCGACCGCCGCTGCGACAGCCATCGCGGCTCGCAATAGACGGCGCGCCAGCTTCACCCGTCCCCGTCCCGCCTTCACCGGCTCGGCCTACCCGTATCTCTGGGGAGGAAACCCACCACGGGGCGGCCCTATGAACGACGCCAGCGAGTCCCCGTACCCATCCCCGACTCGACGCTGAAGCCGCTGTGGAGTGGCTGAAGCGCTGCCCACACTTGCGCGCGTAGCTCGATGGCAGATAGCCTCCGTGCCATGAGCCAGTCAGGGCGTGTGGCACTTGTCACGGGCGCCGCCTCCGGGATCGGGCGCGCGACCGCGCGACGGCTGTCCGCGACCGGGATGGTCGTCGCGGCAGCCGACCTCCATGAGGAGGGCGCGCAAGCGACCGCTGCCGAGCTCGAGGACGCCTCCGGCTTCGCGGTCGATGTCGCCGGCGAGAGGTCGGTCGCGGCGCTGGTCGAGGCCGTGAGAGAACGCCTCGGTGCACCGACGGTGATCGTCAACTGCGCGGGGTGGGACGAGACGCGGCGCTTCATCGACACCGACCGCGGCTTCTGGGAGAAGGTGCTCGCGATCAACCTGCTCGGCGTGGTCGCGATCACGCACGCGTTCCTGCAGGAGATGATCGAGAGCGCACAGGGTGGGCGCGTGGTCAACGTGGCAAGCGACGCCGGCCGCGTGGGCTCGAGCGGCGAGGCCGTGTACGCAGGCGCGAAGGGTGGCGTGATCGCTTTCACGAAGTCACTCGCGCGAGAGACGGCAAGGCACGGGATCACCGCCAACGCAGTCTGCCCCGGACCGACCGACACGCCCCTGTTCCGCGCGCAGCCGCCAAAGCTTCAGGAGGCGCTACAGCGCGCGGTGCCGCTGGGGCGGCTCGGGACGGCGGAGGATGTCGCCGAGGCGATCGCGTTCTTCGCCTCCGAGCCCGCGGGCTACATCACCGGGCAGGTGCTGAGCGTCAGCGGCGGTCTGACGATGGCGGGATGATGCGCGCGATGGACTTCGGCGCGTACGAGCACCTGCGGTTTGATCGTCGCGCGCACGGTGTGCTGCTGATCACGATCGACAGGCCCGAGCGCATGAACGCCACCAACGAGCGCCTGCACTACGAGCTCTCAACGGTCTGGCGCGAGCTCGCAACCGACGAGGAGACGAGCGTCGTGGTGGTGACGGGCGCGGGCAAGGCGTTCTCGGCGGGCGGCGATCTGGAGATGATCCAGCGCATGGCCGGCGACTATGCGCGGGTCGCGGCGATGGCGAGCGAGGCCGCGGGGCTGGTCACGAACATGCTGGACTGCGATCGGCCGATCATTTCGGCGATCAACGGCACGGCTGTAGGTGCGGGCCTCGCGGTCGCGCTGATGGCCGACATCAGCATCATCGCGCGGGACGCCCGCCTGACCGACGGCCATCTGCGCCTGGGCGTGGTGGCGGGCGATCACGCGGCGATCATCTGGCCGTTGCTGTGCGGTATGGCGAAGGCGAAGTATTACCTGCTGACTGCCGACTTCATCGACGGTGAGGAGGCCGAGCGGATCGGGCTCGTGAGCCGCTGCGTGGAGCGCGAGGAGGTGCTCAACACCGCCCTGGAGGTGGCTGAGCGAATCGCGACGGGACCGCAGCACGCGGCGCGCTGGACCAAGCGGGCGCTCAACCACTGGCTGCGTCAGGCGACCCCGGCATTCGACGCGAGTGTCGCCTACGAGATGCTGAGCTTCATGGGCCCAGACGTCAAGGAGGGATCGCAGGCGATCCTCGAGCGTCGCCCTCCAGGCTTCGATCACCAGCCGTGAGCGCGCTTTGTGGCCCGACCCGATCCTGTCCGCGCGAGCGAGTCGGCGGCTGGTGACCGGGTTGAGCGCGGGCATCGACGGCGCGAGCCGTGCTCAGCTCGTGCCGGTCCGACGACGCCTGGGGCGGCGCGACCTGGCCAGTAGCGCGCTGATCTCCGCGTCGATCGCGTCCAGGAGGGCCTGTGCGTCCTCTATTGCCGTGGGGTCGGTGTAGAGCCCGAAGCAGGCGCGATCATTGATGCTCGTCATGCCGACGGACAGGGTGTGGTGGTCGGCGAGCGGAACGACCGGGTAGGCCGCCCGCAGCGGGCAGCCGAGCATGTAGAGCGGCTGTGTCGGGCCGGGTATGTTCGAGACGACGAGGTTGAAGGTTCGCGGGCTGGCGAAGATGCGGGAGATCGCCTCCTGCACGACCCGGGGGGCGCGTTGGGCGGCGGTGAGGACCAGGTGCGCTCCCTCGGGCTCGTGATCCTGCTTGCGCCTGTCGATGAGCGCGTGAACGCACTCCAGTCTGTCGACCGGGTCGTGCTGCCGACAGGGCAGGTTCGCGAACATGAACGAGATCTGGTTGCCGAGCAGATCGCTGTCGTCGCGGACGTTGACTGGAACCATCGCCTTGAGCGTGATCGGCTCTTCGCCGCGGTGCTGGAAGAACGCACGCGTGCCGCCCGCCACGGCGGCCAGCAGGACATCGTTGACGGTGGTCGCGTGGGCTCGCTTGATCACGCGCAGGTCATTCAGCGGGCGGTCTCCCCACGCGAGGCTCCTCCGCTGCGTGAGTGGCCTTTGCAACGGACTCCGCGGCGCCGTGCTGAGCGCATGTCCGAGCGCTCGCGCGACTCGAGGGACGTCCCGGGTCAGCTGCGAGACCGTGCGTGAAGGCGCCAGTGCAGCCTGCATGGGCCAGCGCAGCAGGCCGACCTGATCGGTGAGGAGGTCGCGAATCCCGTGCGTCAGGAGCGCCATGGCACCTGGCTCGGGCTCGGCGTGCCAGCTATCGGGCTCGTAGGCGGGGGTCTTGGGCGTGGGGTCTAGCAGCAGCGAGCCGAGCTCGAAGGCTGCTATCCCATCGACCATGCAGTGGTGTGCCTTGCCGACGAGAGCCAGTTGACGGCTCTCGTCGTCCTCGCATGCCCAGATCTCCCACAGGGGCCGGTCACGCCGTAGCGGGATCGACATGATCTCATCGACGAGCTCGGTGAGCGGCCCTCGCGCCCGGTAGACGTGGCGATCCACGCAGAAGCCACGATCATCCACCCACTCCGGCGCCTGCAGGCCGAACGGGACCGGCGCGAGCTTCTGCCTGTAGCGTGGTGCGCGCGCCAGCCGGTGCTCGATGTGCTCGCGCAGGCGCGGGAAGCTCGGCAGAGTTCCGGAGGCGTCGGGGGCCAGCAGCGCGAGCCAGCCGACGTGCATGTGCGCGACCGGCGTCTCGACGCTCAGAAACGACGCGTCAAGCGCTGATAGTCGCGCGCCGTTCACCCGCTCACCCGCTCAGCAGCGTGCGAGCTGCAGATAGCTCTCGCGAGAGCGGATCGTCCCGTTGGGGGAGCTCCGCAGAGCATGCCCGGCGGCGTTCGCTCGTGCGATCGGGCGCCGGCCCCACTCGGCAGCGAGCGCGAACTCGACCAGGCGGTCGAAGTAGGACTCGAGCGAACTCGCGGCAATGCCCGTGGGTCGCAGCGCGACGCGCGAGCGGCGATCGTCGTAGCGGACACTGGCAGCGAAGTAGGGGAAGAAGACCTCGCTGCGCCGCAATGCGCGTCGGTAGCGCGCATCCCGGCTCGCACGCATGAGCAGCGGGTGCATCACGCGGCGGTAGACCGGCGGGGCTATCAACCGCGGCGAGCGGCGACCAAAGAACCTCGTCGCGAGCTCGACGAGCTCGCCCACGCTGCTTGTCTGCTCCCCTGCGGTGAGGTGAAAAGTGGTGTCCTCGGCCTCCGTCGCGTCGGTAAGCGCCATGACCGCATCCGCGACGTAGTCCACGGGCACGACATCGACCGGTGCGCTCCCCCGAGCGGGCAATGCCACGTACGCCCCACGTGAGAATGCGCGCAGCGGCGAGTACAGGACGTTGAAGGAGGACGTCCAGCCGCTGTTGCACTCGCCGACGACGATGCTCGGACGGAGCACGGTGACCGGCAGCCCGCCGCGGGCCTGCGAGACCAGCCTCTCCGCCTCGAACTTCGACTGCTCATAGCTATTGTGGAAGCCCTGCCCGACGTCGAGGTCATCCTCGCTGAAGCAGCCCCGGTGCTCGCCCGCGACATAGGCCGTGGAGATGTAGGAGAACCGTCGCAAGCCCGAGCGGGCGGCGCACCGCTCGGCGAACCCCAGCATCTCCCGCGTGCCCTGCACGTTGACCGCGCGCGAGGCGTCCAGATCGAGATCGAAGGACACCGAGGCCGCGCTGTGGACGATGTCGCTGATGCGCTCGGTCAGCCAATCGCGTCTCGCGGCGCGCAGGCCAAGCCCCGGACGCGTGATGTCACCGCGCACCGCGACGACACGTTTGGCGTATCGGTGGCTCGGGCCGAAGAGCGAGTCCACGGTCCGCCGCAGGCGTGCCTCCACAGAGCGCTGGTCGGGGCCTCGCACCAGCGCATATACCACCCGGTCCGAACGCTCCAGGTAGCGAGCTAGCACCTCCATTCCCACGAACCCGGTCGCCCCGGTGAGCAGCACACCGTTGGTGTCTGTCCTTGTCCGACGGGTGGATCTGCTGCTGCACGACGACGGGCCCGCCGTCGTGAGGCGATCATGTTTTCGGACCGCCGCTGAGGTCATCACATCCCCTCCTCCGCTCCCGCTCGAGCCGGCTCGACTGCCTGCCCGCAGTGGATCAACCGACAGTTGCCCGCACTCGACGTTGCCCAAACAGCCGGGCGCTCCGGATAGTTGCGGAAATTGCGCAGAAAACCCGAGCGGCTCGACGAGTTCTTCTGCCGGGGCATCTGGCTCAACGTCGCCGCGGCGATCGGGATCGACGAAGTCTCGGCGGGAGGTGAGTGGGTCCGCTCCCAGCTGGGGTCCGCCTGAGGCGGCGTGGCTAACGCGCGAGCCGCTCTAGCTCGCGTTCGAGCAGCTCGTCCATCAGCCGGTGCGTTTCCTGCTGCAGGCTCGTTGGACGCAACGTGTGCATGTTGCCCGCGAACGGGATGTGCTGGACCGAGACATTGGGCCAGCGCTCCAGACCGCTCAGAGACCCGCTCGCGAGCATCTCGCCGTACAGCCGCTCTTCGCCGGCGAACAGGATCAGCGCGCGCTGATCGTGTTCTTGCAGGCGATCGAAGACCTCGGCCACCGCGTTGTCATGATCGCTCACGCCTCGCCCGAAAAGCCGCGACGGGAGGCGCGGCGAAGATCGCGCCAGCGCTGCCAGGATCGTGCGCATCCAGAGCAGGTGCGCCGCTGGTGTGAGCTCGCCCTTCAGCGCGCGCCTCCAAGTCGAGCCCAGGAGCATTCTCGAGGCCACCGCGCGGCTCTGGCGGATCGCGCTCGACAGGCCCCCGTCATAGACGACATAGGCTGGGTTGAGCGCCACGGCGGCGGACACCCGTCCGTCGTCTTGGGCCATGCGCAGCGACCAGTAGGCGCCGGCGCAAAGGCCGCCCAGGATAAAACGGGGACCCAGGCCGCGCGCCTCGAGCGTGTCGAGCATGAGGCGCACCTGCTCGAGGTAGCCGTTCGTGAAGTAAGAGCGCACATCCAGCAGCTGCCGCGGGTCGCCGTCGGCATCGCCGATCGCGTTGAGGTCGACACGCAGGCTCGAGACCCCGAGCGCCGCCCAGCGACGGGCGGTCTCCACCCACATGCGGTTGGGACCGATGCGTCGCTGCGGGCCGGCGTTCAGCCACACCGCACACATCTCGAGGGCTCCGTTCAGCGGCTCGGTCAGCACCCCGACGGGGTCTCCCAACGGATGCGGGATCCTGATCGCCGTCTCTCGCACCTGCGTGCCGTCGGGTGTCGAGATCTCGGCGGAGCTCACGCTGGTGCGCGAGTCGCGCATCGCCGGAGCCGCCTCGCGCGCGCGCTCACTACCAACGACGTCGCTCAAAAGCCACGTTGTCACCTGCTCCAGCACCGAGTCGGCGCTCACGGCGTGGGGGAGCTCGACCATCATCATCGCCGCGTAGCCGTCCCCCGAGCCGACGGTCAGCTTCGCGCCGGCGCGCTCGATCGAGCTCTTCAGGCGCGCGTCCACCGCCCGACCGTCGCGTTCGAGCATCAGCACATGAGCGGCCCGCAGCCGCGGGCAGTCGCGCTCCGCGAGATCGAGCTCCTGCAATTCGCTCTGTGTTTCGGGGCTCAGGACGTATCCGGCGACCGCCAGTGAGCCCCCGCCCGGGTCTTGCGCGCTCGAAGCCGCCGCCGGCTGCGCCGCGGCACCCGGGCTCTCCATGCTGGAGAACGCCCTCAGCTCACGCAGGTGGGTCCTGCCCCGCGCGTAGGCGCCCCACAGGACGAGATCGTCGATCGGCGCGCCCGCAGCCAGCGCGTTGTGGGCGATCGCACCTCCCAGGCCGATGCCGATCGCGACCACGCGCCGCGCGCCGGTGGCTTTCGACAGCCAGCGTGCCGCCGCTGCGACGCCGGCCGTCCATGCGCGCAGGCGTTCCGGATCGTCTGGGCCGCCGCTGCTGTCGCCGCTCCCGGGAAGGTCGATCCGCAGGACCGCGAATCCCAGACGGGCGAGCGACTGCGCCCATTCCCGGCGGCTGCGATACGAGCACATGTCCTCCCACCCGAACGGCGGGCACAGCAGGATCGTCACATCGTGCGCAGGCTCCGCGGCGTCGTGGAAGGTCGCGAAGATCGCTCCGGCGCCGGGGTCGCAGATGTAGAACTGCTCGGCTGGGGGCGGCTCTCGAGTGCTTGCGCTCGCTGGGTTTGAGTGGATGGATGGGCCGGTCATCGCCTGCACGGGAGGACGCTGCTGCGCCTGGGCCCCATCGTCAGTCGACGGCCATGGCGTGAGCCTTTCGCGCATACAGTACGTCCCTTCGCCCCCAGCGTCGAGACCGAGCAAGCAGCGAGATCCTTGAATGCGGATATAGGCGAGAAGGTAGGAAACCGCTCGTCTCGCGGCACCTGTCATGCATGCGATCCACGAGTGCGGGTAGATGAGCCGACGTGAAGAAGCTCATGGAACTGGTCCTCTGCGTCCTGCACCCGATCGCGGTCGTGCTCATCTGGATCCGGCTCATCGGTCGAAGCGACCTGGGCTTGATCGGGCGCCTGGCGTGGGCGATCGCGGCGATCGTTCCGCTCGTGCCGTTCCTCTACGTCCTGAGCGGCAACGACATCCTCTAGCAGCTCTCGCCAGGCGCGGCGTCGCCCGAGGTCGGCTCGACGGGCAGCGAGCGCGCGCGGCTCGATCTCCGGCAGCAGTCGAGGATTGACGCTTCGATTCTCGCAGATCGGGTAGAGGTCCGCCTAACGTAGGAGTATTCCAGCACGTATGCCAATCGACACTCAGGACGCGCCCCTGGCTCGCGGCGGACACGTAGTTCAGTTCTACGAGCACGACCAGGAGCTCACAGACGCAGTCGTCCCATACCTCGCCGAGGGCTTGAGCGTCGGCGAGGCGGTGATCGTGATTGCAAGCCGGGCTCATCTGCGCGCGTTTGCACACGGGCTCGACGCCGCGGCGGTCGACGGGACGACTCCGAGCGACGGGCTGATCGCGCTCGACGCGGCCGGCACCTTGTCGGCGCTGATCCGCGACGGAGAGATCGATGCGGATGCCTTCATGAAGGTGCTCGCCGCCGCCATCCGCCGCGCAGCGGAGCCCGGACGCCGTGTGCGCGTGTACGGGGAGATGGTCTCGCTGCTGTGGCAGGCCGGCGAAGTGCTCACCGCGATCAGGTTGGAGGAACTCTGGAACGAACTCGCCGCCGAGCTCCCGTTTGCTCTCTTCTGCTCCTACGCGGCAGCATCGATGGAGGGCTCCGAGCACGCCGACGCGATGCACCAGGTGTGCGCCCTGCACTCCTCGGTGCTGCCGGCGGCGCCCGTGCGCGCGCTGCGCGACGGAGCGG
>JBOGXX010000162.1:0-6705 GCA_050696475.1 Solirubrobacteraceae bacterium
AGCAGGCGTTCCAGCCGAAGTGGTGCAGTTCGTGACCGGGGCCGACATCGGTCCAGCCGACCACGCGTCCGTAGCTCCCGGATGCGGGATCGACGTCGACGACCGTCATCGCGTCGCTGCGCTCGCCCTCGCGATCGAAGGCCACGACATAAGCGAGCTGTTCGGCCGGAGCGGCCGCCGCGTCGGCGGCGCTGCGATAGAAGGTCGGGTCGATCGTCGTGCTGCTCATGGTCCACTCCTCGGGCACCGAAGGCCATTCCTCGGGCACCAAAGGCTATCCTGTCGCCGCTGGCGACGGAATGCGCGCGCGCACGCACGCGGCGCAGCCGCGACCGATTGACTCGTCAGTCAACAGGGTATATTCCCGCCACCTTTCACCTCATGGCAACCGCGACCAGGCCCGACCGGACGCCCGGTCAGGACATCAAATAGGAGGCCACACTTGAAGATCTGCGTCCTGGTCAAAGAGGTCCCGGACGCCGCCGTCGAGAAGCGCATCGACCCCTCCACGGGGCGCATGGATCGATCCGGCGAGCGCAACCTCAACCCGTATGACACCCACGCGATCGAGGCCGCGATGCAGATCCGCGAGGGCGGCGCCGTCGAGGTGGATGAGATCGTCGCGGTGACGATGGGTCCTGGGACCGCCACCCGCGCGCTGCAGAAGGCGGTCTCGCTCGGTGCCGACCGCTCGGTGCACCTGTCCGACGACGCGCTCGCCGGATCAGACGTGGCCGCGACCGGCTACGCGCTCGCCAAGGCGCTGGAGTCCGAGTCCCCGGACCTGGTGCTGCTCGGCCAGCAGTCCGACGACGGCGAGTGCTACACGATCGGCGCCGTGGTCGCCGACCATCTGAAGATGCCATCGCTGACGCAGGTGATCAAGCTCGACATCGCCGGCCAGACGCTGACCTGCGAGCGCCAGGCCGAGTACGGATACGACACGGTGGCGATCGAGCTGCCGGCCGTGATCTCGGTGGGCGATGCGATCAACGAGCCCCGCTACCCGTCGCTGAAGGCGATCATGGGTGCCAAGAAGAAGCCGCTCGACACCGTCACCGCCGGGGACGTCGCGATCGAGGCCTCCAAGGTCGGCGGCGAGAACTCGGCCGCCCAGTGGGTCGCCGCCAAGGCGCCGCCGGCGAAGGCCGCAGGCGAGATCATCGAAGACGAGGACACCGGCGAAACCGTCGAAAAAATCCTTGCCTGGCTCGACGAGAGGAAGCTGATCTAGATGTCGAACATTCTCGTTTACGCGCTGCACTACGACGGCGCGATCAACAAGACCTCCATCGGCGCCGTCTCCGAGGGCGCCAAGCTCGCTGCCGAACTCGGCGGCGAGGCGCACGCGATCCTGCTCGGGGAGAGCGTTCCCCAGGACCTGGCCGCCTCGCTCGGCCGATACGGCGCCAAGAAGGTGCTCGTCGCCGAGGGCCCGGAGGGCCTCGCGCAGCCACTGGTCGACGCGATGGCTGCGGCGATCTCCAGCGGTGGCTACAAGTACGCGCTGTTCGGCGGCGGCCTGCTCGGCTTTGAGATCGGCGCGGGCCTCGCCGCTCGTCTCGGCGCCGGCGTGGTGATGGAGGTCACCAGCGTTCGCGCTGAGAACGGCGAGCTGATCGCCGAGCGCCCGATCCTTGGCGACTCCTCGATCTCCGCGGTCAAATACCGCTCCGGGGTCGGTATCGTCATCGGGCGCCTGAACGCATTCGAGATCAACGACATCGCCGGCGCGGATGCGCCTGTCGAAACGCTGAGCTTCGAGCTCTCCGCCCAGGCACAGCAGGCGACGATGCTCACACGCGGCGAACAGCGGGGCGCGGATGTGGACATCGAGGGCGCTGACATCCTGATCGCCGGCGGGCGCGGTCTCGGCAAGGCAGAGGGGTTCCAGCTCGCGGAGGACCTCGCCAAGGCGTTCGGCGGCAACAGCGCCGTCGCTGCGACGCGCGCCGTCGTTGACGCCGGCTGGTACCCCTACGCCGCCCAGATCGGCCAGACGGGCAAGACCGTCGCGCCGAAGCTGTACCTGGCGGCGGGCATCTCCGGCGCGATCCAGCACAAGGTGGGGATGCAGGGCTCGGAGAACATCGTCGCGATCAACAAGGACGCCAACGCGCCGATCTTCGAATTCTCCGACCTCGGCATCGTCGGGGATCTCAACAAGATCCTGCCCAAGCTGACAGAGGCGGTCCAGGCCAGGAAGGGCTCATAGCGATGTCCGGACACGGCTCCAGCAACGGAAAGGTGATACCTGCGGCCTATCCGCCGCCGGTCGACTCCCGCAAGGAGTTCATCAAGCACGGTCTCGATTCAGAGGACGAGCTGATCGAGGTCGGCGTGGTGATCGTCGGCGGTGGCACGGCAGGACTGGCCTGCGCAAACCGCCTGTTGGCGCTGCTGGGCGATGACCCCGAGATGATGGAGCGCCTCGGCGAGGTCCCGGTGGCGGTCGTGGAGAAGGCGAAGACGTGTGGCGGGCACAGCCTGTCCGGCGCCGTCATGCGGCCAGGTCCGTTGCAGGAGCTGTTCCCGGAGATGACCCGCGAGCAGTGGCGGGAGGAGGGCTTCGCGTTCGGTGAGGTCAAGCACGAGTCGGTCTACATGCTCACTGGCCCGAGATCCAAGATCTCGGTGCCGATCCCGGCCGTGCCGAACTTCAAGAACCACGGCAACGAGGTCGTCTCGGTCTCCGCGCTGGCGCGCTACCAGCAGCGCCAGGCCGAGGAGGCCGGCGCCTACATCCTGACCGAGACCTCTGCCACCCAGCTGATCGTCGAGGATGGCAAGGTCGTAGGCGTGCGCTCCGGCGACAAGGGGCGCGGCAAGGACGGCGAGCCGCTGGGCAACTTCGAGCCTGGCACCGACATCAAGGCGCGGGCCACGGTGCTCGCCGAGGGCTGCTGGGGGCATTTGACGGGGGCCGCCATCAAGGAGTTCGATCTCGCGAAAGACCGCGAGCCGCAGGTCTGGGAGCTCGGCGTGAAGGAGGTGTGGAAGGTCGCCAAGCCGCTCGACCGGGTGATCCACACGTTCGTGCAGCCGTGGCCGCTGAAGGTCGCCGCCAAGTATGGGCAGCTCGGCGGCACCTGGCTGTACCCGATGAAGGACGAGAAGACGGGGGAGGACCTCGTCTCGATCGGGTTCGTCGTCGACCTCAACTACCGCGATGCGACGACCTCGGCCCACGATCTGCTGCAGACGTTCAAGACGCATCCGCTCGTCCGGGAGATCCTCGAGGGCGGCGAGCGAATCGCGTGGGGCGCAAAGGCGCTCCCGGGTGGGGGCTACTGGTCGATGCCGAGGCTGTCTATGCCTGGTGCGCTGCTCGTCGGCGACGCCGGGGGGATGGTGGACACGGCGGCGCTGAAGGGCGTCCATCACTGCGTCAAGTCGGGGATGCTGGCGGCCGAGTCGATCTACGCGGCGCTCAAGCGAGGCAGCAGCGATTTGTCCGATTACGAGGAGACGGTCGAGAAATCCACGATCGGAACCGAGCTCTATCAGGTGCGCAACACGCGACAGGCGTTCCAGAAGGGCTTCCTCGTGGGCAGCCTGCTCGCCGGTCCGTCGATCATGTCCAAGGGCATGATCCCCCCGGGTCGCCAGGAGTGGCACGAGGACGACGCCGAGCCGATGTTCGTCGGCGACACCAAGGATCGCTATCCCAAGCCCGATGGCAAATACACCTTCGACAAGCTCTCCTCGGTGTTCATCACGGGCAACGCCACGCGAGACGATGCTCCCAACCACATACGGGTACAGAAACACGTGCCGCGGGAGATCGCGGAAACGTGGCGGTGGATGTGCCCGGCAGGCGTGTACGAGATTCCCGAGGATGCGCCCGAGCACGGCGATGTGGACGTGATCGTCAACTACACCAACTGCGTGCAATGCGGTGCGATCACGGCCAAGGGCGGGCGCCTGACGACTCCCGAGGGGGGCGACGGGCCGCTGTATCAGATCACCTGATCGGCCTGTCCCCTCACGTACGGCGGCGCATCGCGACGGTACGCGCGTAGGCCCATCGCCAGGCCGCGCTGCGCACCGTAGAGCTGGGACAGGCTCGCTGCCGCACCCGAGGGTAGCGAGCGGAGCGCCTGCGCAAGACCCGGGGTGGATCTCCTCCCCACCGCGGCCGCCCACGCCAGGTAGGTCAGCCGCCGCGCCCGCGGCAGATGCTCGAGCAGCGCGAGCGTCTCGTTGTAGGTCGCGTCGCGCAGTTCGATCGAGCTGAACTGGCGCGAGTCCTCGATCCGCGGCTGAGGGCGATGGTCGACCGCGATGCTCGGGTCGTATACGACACGAAAGCCCAGGCGACGGACGGTCAGGCACAGGCCGAGCTCCCAGTGATGCTCGGTTCCGACGCCGCGCAGCCGTTCATCGATGCGCACGCTGCGCAGCAGATCGCCCCGCAGACTCAGGTTGACGCCCTTCAGCACGTCCACGTCGCGCGCCGGGCCCACACCGAGGTGGTGGTTGCCGGTGACGCGCCCGAACCAGCTGATCTTCCCGACCGTCGAGGCGGAGCCGTCGTACAGCCGGCCGTGTATATGGAGCCAGTCGCGACCGCCCACGGCGCCCACCCTCGGATCGCTCTCGTAAACCGCCACCAGGCGCTGCAGCCAGTCATCGCGTGGGACAGCGTCATCGTCGGTCAACGCGACCACTTCGCCGCTGCAGGCGTCGATGCCCGCGTTCATCGCCGCCACCACGCCGGGTCGCTCGACAGTCACCAGTCGCACCGTCCCGCCGCGCTCGCGCACGACCTCGGCGCTCGACTCGTCGCCGGCGCGCACCGCCACGAGCGTCTCGTGCGGT
This sequence comes from Solirubrobacteraceae bacterium, assembly GCA_050696475.1. Taxonomy (GTDB): domain Bacteria; phylum Actinomycetota; class Thermoleophilia; order Solirubrobacterales; family Solirubrobacteraceae; genus Palsa-744. The sequence continues at coordinate 4,822 of JBOGXX010000162.1, forward strand.
TGGGTCCGCTGGCACTCGATCCCGTCGAGGCAGCGCGCCAGGCTTTCCGGCCGTCCGTAGCTGGGAATCACCACCGACACGAGCATCGGCGTATCCTCGCACGCAGCCAGGGCCTCGCGTCTGGCGTTGGCCCCCCGGACGGCGCTGCGAAACATGCGCGCGCGCGCCGTGTTATTGACGAGTGAAGATGATCCCGTCAATTCGTCGATCTCAGCCGGTGCTGGCCGCTGCGTGCGTCCTTGCCATTCTCACCGGTGTCGCCAGCGGCGCGCAGGCGCGCACGACCGGCGCCGACGCGGCCACAGGCGCAAACCTGGCGCGCAACCTCCAGGCCGCCGGCAACGGCTCCAAGGCCGCCGCCACCGCCACACTCGAACAGTGCCTGACGGCGCTCCTGCAGGGCGAACGCACGGCGACGTTCGCCGGCGAAATGCTGGCAATCACCGGGACCGCGCGCATGGAGATCAACATCGGCCTGCTTGAGAAAGACGCCGGCGAACCCCAATATCACCCGGTCAGGGCGCCTGGTCTCGGCGGCTGGCGCGGCTCGGCTCCGGGAGTCAAGAACTACACCTACATCAAGCAGGTGACCAACCTCGGCGCTCCCGCCCTCTACCGCGGCTCGGTGCGGTTTCGCTGGCTGAACGACAAGGGGCGGGTGATCAGGGCCGAGGAAATCCGAACCCCCAGATGCGATCAGTCGGCGCCGTCGTCGACCAGCTTCGGCGCCCCCACCACGACCACCACCCCCAGCGCCTCCGGCGATCGCGCGACGGCGTAGGTCGACTAGCGCTCGAGGGCCCGCTAGAATCGAACGACGATGAAGGCCGAGATTCACCCCAAATACGTCGCAGCGCACGTACGTTGCACGTGCGGCAACGAGTTCATCACCCGTGCGACCCGCGAGGAGCTGCATGTCGAGGTCTGCTCGAACTGCCACCCGTTCTACACCGGCAGGCAGAAGCTGATGGACACCGGTGGACGCGTCGAGCGCTTCCAGCGCCGGGTCGCCAAGGGCCGCCTGTCCTCAGCGCAATCGCGGTCCGCCCAGTAGGCAAGATGCCCGCGCGCCTGGCGGCCGACCGGTCCACGATCGGGAAGCCGGCACAGCCGGACGCCGCCAACGGCACGAGCGCCACGGCCGCGGAGCGGCCAGCCCTCGCAGCAGCGCCGGATCCCGGCTCATCGGGCGCGTTGGTGGAGGCCACGGGTGAGCTGAGCGCCCAGCGCGACGCGCCGGTCGGCGGTCAGGCGGTGCTCGAGGGCGTGATGATGCGCGGCATCTCGAACTGGGCGGTGGCGGTGCGCAAGCCGACCGAGGAGCAATTGCGCCAGGGCGAGCGCGACGGCGACGGCGACGGCGACGGCGACGGCGACGGCGACCCGGTCGTTCCCACCGGCGAGGTCGAGGTCACCACCTTCCCGCTGGAGTCCGCGATGAAGCGTCACCGTCTGCTGCGGCTGCCGATCATCCGGGGCGTCGTCGCGCTCGGCGGCTCGATGGTCATCGGCTTCCGCGCGCTGGAGGTCTCCGCAAACGCGCAGATGCCCGTCGAGGAGGCCGAGGAACAGGAGGAGATCCCTCGTGCCGTGTGGCTCGGCACGGTGATCGTGGCGATGCTGCTCGCGGTCGTGCTCTTCTTCCTGATCCCCGTGGGTCTGACAAGCTTGATCAAGCACCAGCTCGGATCTTCGCTGCTCTTCTGGCTCGTCGAGGGCCTGATCCGCACGAGCCTGTTCCTCGGCTACATGCTTCTGCTCTCGCGAGTGCGGGACCTGCGTCGGGTGTTCGAGTACCACGGCGCGGAGCACAAGACGATCTCCTGCTTCGAGGCGGGCGATCGCCTCACGCCGGCCCGCGCTGAGACGTACTCACGCCTACAC
>JBOGXX010000163.1:0-9458 GCA_050696475.1 Solirubrobacteraceae bacterium
ATCTTGATGTCGGTCCACAGCGACCAGTTCGCGACGTAGAGGTAGTCGATCGCGACCATCTCCTTCAGCGGGACGCGGGAGGGGCCGAGGATCTGCCACGGGCCGGTCATGCCCGGCATCAACTCCAGACGCCGCCGGTGCCACCCCTCGATGCGCTGATCCTCATCTAGCACCAACGGCCGCGGGCCCACCAGGCTCATCTCGCCCCGCACGATGTTCCAGAGCTGGGGCAACTCGTCCAGAGCGCTCGCGCGCAACAACCGTCCCACCCGCGTCACCCGCGGGTCGGCGGCGATCTTGAACAACCCCTCCTTCGCCTCGTTGCGATGACGCAGCCCCTCCTTCAACGCCTCCGCATCGGGCACCATCGTACGGAACTTCAACATCCGAAAACGCTGCCCGTGCCTGCCCACCCGCTGCTGACCGAAGAACACCGGCCCACGAGTATCGAGCTTGATCGCCACAGCGATCACAGCCAAAACCGGCGAGACGGCCAGCAACCCCAAAGACGCGCCCAGCAAATCAAACGCCCGCTTGAACAACGCCGAGGACCGCGTCAATTCAAACCGCCTGACCCCCATCACCGTCACCCCGTGCAGATCATCGAACTCCACCGAGGAGCCGACCACCTCCAACAAGCGCGGCAACACGCTGACACGCACCCCCACCGCCTTGAGCGTGCGCACCAGATTCAACATCTCCCCCCCGTCAACGCTCCGCGGCGCGATGATCGCACGATGCACATCCAACGTCCGCGTCAAATCGCTGATCTCCGCCAAACGCTCCTCAGAAAAGCTATCGGTCGACCACGCAGAGATCTTGTCCAGATCCAGATGCGCAACGACCTCCGCCTTCACTCCACCATGCCCCAACTTCGCGCGAATCGTCTCCGCCGACACCTCATCCCCGATGAACAAACACCGCTCCGCCGGCGCGATCCGCAGAGCCAAGGCCCGCGAGCCCGCACGCGCCAACAACAACCCCCCCGCCAACGCCAACCACAAAAACAGCGCCTCATGACGATCAAGCGGCCGATGCGTGATCAACCCACCCGCGAGCCACGCCACCAAGGCGCACAACGTCGCCAACTGAAAGAGCTTCGGCGCCTCATCCAAGGTCGTCTTGCGCAACAACGTCTCATCACGGTCGTACAGCCCCGTCAACTTCGCACAAACCACCAAGATCGGCACCCCGGCCACAGCAGCCCACGTCAACCCAACAGACCGCCGCGACAACTCCACCGTCAACACGAACGCGCCAACGATCGCCACCACATCCGCTACCACCAACAACCGCCTGAACAACGCATCGCGCCGCATAGACGCAGCCGGACCACGAACCTCGGCAATGCCACCCACCCAGCCCGACCAACGCCCCAACCCAAACAACCGCGAACCAGGCAACGAACGCGAACGGACGCCGGGCATCGCCCCCGGGTCAACCCGCGAGGACGGACTCCAAGCTACCCCGACCTCGGCCCCACTCCCCGTCTCCACACTCATAGCGCCTCCCGCTTCCTTGCCCTGCCACAAACGGGCTCCGCACGGGGAGCCCTGGGCCTCAACAGATGTCGAGATTCTGCGACCCAACTAAGGGTCCGCATCATAGACATGAGCGGGAGCTAAAGCAAGACCCTGTACTGCGCATCCCAGTGCGGCGGATCCCAGGCGAGGGCTCATCGGAGGATCCCTGCCAACCGCACCCAAAACGTGAGCAATCCGTCTATGATGGCGCGGCACAGGGTCGGAGGCGGGGGACTGATTGATCGTCGGCCTCGCACTCGGGCCAGCGGAACGCCATGCACGTCGATCCATACATCGTCCTCGGTAGCGCCGTCGTCGGTTTTCTCGTCGGGATGACGGGCGCCGGCGGTGGGGCGCTGATGACTCCGATGCTGATCCTGCTGTTCGGGGTCGCGCCATCTTCGGCGATATCAAGCGACCTGGTGGCGGCGGTCGTGATGCGTCCCTTCGGCGCCGCGGTGCACCTGCGCAAAGGGACCGTCAACCGCCCGCTGGTCGCCTGGATGGTCCTCGGGTCGGTGCCGATGGCCTTCCTGGGGGCATATCTGCTGCACCTGATGGGCCACGCAAAGGCGGCGCAGGAAAACATCGAGGTGGCACTCGGCGCGGCGCTGCTGCTGGGAGCGGCAGCGATGGTCCTGCGCTACGTGCTGGACCGGCGCAGCGGTGGGCAGCGTGCGGGCGTCGTCAACGCCGTTGAGATCCATCCGCTGCGGACGATGGCGATCGGGATGGTCGGCGGCCTCATCGTCGGCATGACCTCGGTGGGCTCCGGATCGCTGATGATCATCCTGCTGCTGTTCCTGTACCCGATGCTGGGGGCCAACCAGCTGGTCGGCACCGATCTGAGCCAGGCGGTGCCGCTGACGTTGGCTGCGGCGCTCGGGGCGCTGGCTTTTGGGCACGTCGAGTTCGGGGTCACGGCGTCGCTGATAATCGGCAGCGTGCCGGCCGTGCTGGTGGGATCTCTGCTGTCCTCCAGCGTCCCGGACCGCTACCTCAGGCCCACGATCACGTTCGTGATCTTCGCCTCCGGCCTGAAGTACGTGGGCCTCGCAACGACCGCGCTCGGGTGGGTGCTGTGCGCGATGCTGCTGGTGGTCGCACTCTCGTGGCTGGCAAAAAGCCGCCCGTGGGAGCGCGCCCCGAACGCCGAGCCCACGCCGACGGGCGCCGCCAACGCGCAGCGCGAGGCCGTCGAGGCCGAGTAGCGCTCACACCCCATCGTCCGTTGGCGCGCAAGCGCACCCCCGGCTCGCCCCCTGCTCTAGCCTGCAGGCCTAGAGATGCTCGAAGCGCTCGCCTCGATACCAAGCCCGTCCAGCAACGGGTTCCACGTCGGCCCGCTGTTCTTCCACTTCTACGGGCTGTGCTACGTCGTCGGGATCACCGCCGCGATGATCCTCACGCGCAGGCTGTGGCGCGAGAAGGGCGGCGATCCAGAGCTCGTGTACACGGTTGCGCTCTGGGGCGTCCCCGCCGGCATCCTCGGCGGCCGGCTCTACCACGACGTCACGAGCTGGAACGAAGTCCCGCACAACTGGTACGGGTGGATCGCGGTCTGGGAAGGTGGCCTGGGCATCTGGGGCGGGATCCTCGGCGGTTTCATCGGAGGCGTGATCCCCCTGCGGCGAGCGCGGGTGAGCGTCGCCCGCTTCATGGACGCCACAGCCCCGGGGCTGCTCGTGGCCCAAGCGATCGGGCGTATCGGCAACTACTTCAACCAGGAGCTGTTCGGCGGCCCCACCAAACTCCCGTGGGCGCTCCAGATCAGCCCTGCGCACCGACCTACCGGCTACCTCGCCTACCCGACCTTCCAGCCGACCTTTCTCTACGAGCTGGTCTTCGACCTGGCGCTCGCGGCGCTGCTGGTCTGGCTGATCCACCACAGGCGGATCCGAGCGCCCGGCATCTTCTGCCTGTACGTGACGGGCTACTCGGCGTTTCGCATCTTCGAGGAGTTGCTGCGGATCGATCCGGCACACCACATCCTCGGCGAGCGACTGAACTTCTGGGTCGCCTGCGTGCTGACGCTCGTCGGGTTGGTGTGGTTCGCCTACACGCAGCAACGAACGCGCGGGGATCCTCCCGGCGATCCGCCGCGCGACGCCTCGGCGCGGGAGCCGCTCGTCGCTGCCGCCGGCGAGACAGGCACGTCCGCCTCCTGACGGGAACCGCCCCGGGAAGGCCGGGGGCCAGATGGCACGCGGACCGACCAGCACGCCGGGCACAGACCCGGCGCTCGCACACACACCAGACTCCCATTGTCATGTATCATCGCGCCATATGTTTACCTTCCGTGATCCGATCCGCGACTCACAGATGTATGTGCGCCGTGCGGCGCACTTACTGCACGGAAAGGGAGTGCTGACCGTCGGTCCCAATCGCACCGCGCCGCGATTGGGGGGCGCCGCGCGTGACCGCTTTTTTGAACGTGGTCAGCGTCAGTTGGCGAGATTGGCAAGGGAAATCGAGGCTCACACGGGATGTACGCTGGAGTCACGCCGGGCGCTCGACTTCGGATGCGGCGTGGGACGCTTGGCGCTGCCGCTGGCCGAGCGCTGCGAGTATGTCTACGGACTCGACGTGTCACGCCCGGCTCTGCGCTTGGCGGACCGGGACGCCAAACGCCGGAACCTCGCCAACGTCGAGTGGCTGGAGGCATCGAGGCTGGCCGAGTTGAGCGGCCGCTATGACCTCGTGTTGTCGATGCTGGTCTTTCAGCACATCCCTTCTCGCGAGGGGGAGCGAATTTTTGACACGCTCGTGCGAGGGCTTCGTCCGGGAGGGGTTGGAGCCATCCAGATAGCGCTTCGACCTAGCCGTCCGATGGCGGGATTCGCTCGCTCGAGGAGCAAGCAGCGGCCGGCCGGGTCGAGCCCCGTCAACCTCGTCAGTGGCTGGAACTGGTCGTATCCCTACATGCTCGTTCACTCCTACTCGCTCAACCGTCTCGGTGAGCTGCTCGCCGCCGCGGGGGCGCGCGAGTGGCACGTGAGATGGCATCCGCGCGACGGAGCTCACGAGATCGTCACGATCGTATTCCAAAAGAGTGACAAAGCGATCGAGCGTCGGAGCGCCGGTGGCCAAGCAAACGGCGCTGTCCCGGCGCAGCCACCGCCGGACCCCATGGCGCCCGGCGCAGACGCGTAGTTTGCCGAAGCCCCCGGCGGCTGACCGTCACGCGGCGGCTCAGCGACGTCGACGCTGCTTCAAAGTGATCCCCTCGAGCACGTGGGCGACCGTCTCGCAGGCGTCGACCGCCGCCTCCAGGGACTCGAAGATGTCCTTCCAGCGGATCACCACCATCGGATCGATGCCGCCGGCGAACAGCGAGGCAACACCGTCGCGCTGCAGCCGATCGCCCTCGTTCTCCAGACGATGGATCTCCACCAGATGCGGTCCAAGCTCGGTGTTCCTCCGCAGGCAGCGCAGCGCCTGCGCGATCTGCTCGCCGGCGCCGACAAGGACATCGGTCAGCGCCACCGCCTGCTCCATCGTGGCCTCCACGCCGTAGAGGCCCAGCTGCGCGGCAACCTGCTCGGAGTGATCGACGATATCGTCGAGCGCCGTCGCGAGCGCGTAGCCGTCGCCGGCGTCGAACCGGGCGCGGACTCTTCCTCGCCCGGCGAGCCGGTGGATGATGTCATGGGTTATGCGATCTCCGTCCTGCTCGCACACCTTCAGATCTCGCGCGAGGGCGGCGCGCTCGGGATACTCCTTCAGCAGGTCGTTCAGCAGCAGCCCGCAGCGCTGAACGTTGCGCCCGGACTCTTCGACCAGATCCATCAGCAGGCCGTCGGGGCCGGGACGCAGGAAGCTCATCGCGCGAGGATATTGGCCCGCGGTCCGGACGGGCGTTTGGCGCCTCGCGTTTACAAATTTTTCACGAGTAGATCACGACTTTGCAACTCCCATCCGAATGCGGGGCTGAGACGCTTGCGAGTATGGCCGCCTTTCCGGAGTGCACATGCTCGAGACGGGGCTTGCGAACCGTCGCGTCATCCATCGACACTCTGCTTCGGGCACCGCTGCCGGCCACACCCTTCACGAAATGTTCACATCGAGTACACCGGCGGTTGAACAGACTGCCACTGGATGGGGCGCCACGGCGGGAGGCGCAGGTATGCGGCGTCAGGACAGTCCAACCAGAGGAGATGTGGTGATCAAGAACAAGCTGGGCGCGTTCGCAGCCTGCGCCACAGTCGCGTTGGGTCTTTCAGCATGCGCAAGCTCCACCTCCACGAGCGCCGGCACCGGCTCCGACGCGACCCTCGTCGGCGCCGGCAGCACGCTGGTCGCTCCACTCGTCTCGCAATGGCAGCCTGCATACGACAAGAAGACCAAGGTCGCCTTGACCTATGGCGCGATCGGCAGCGGTGGCGGCATCGAGCAGACCACCGCCCGCACCGTCGATTTCGGCGCCAGCGACGCGCCGCTGAGCGAAAGCCAGTTCAAGGAAGCCAAAGCAGTGGTGCAGATCCCCTGGGCCCTCACCGCCACGGTGATCGCCTACCACGTCCAAGGCGTCCCCAACCAGCTGAAGCTCACCGGAGGGGTGCTGGCGGAAATCTACGAAGGCAAGCTGAGCACCTGGAACGCCGCGGCGATCGCCAAGCTCAACCCGGATGTCAAGCTGCCGGCCACCGAGATCACGCCGATCCACCGCTCGGACGGCAGTGGCGATACGTTCGCGCTCACCGACTACCTCTCCCAGATCAGCCCCGAATGGAAGTCCACGATCGGCAACGGCACCGAAGTCTCGTTCCCCACGGGTGTGGGCGGGAAGGGCAACTCCGGCGTCGGCGGCGCGATCTCCGCGACGAACGGGTCGATCGGCTACCTCGCGATCGCCTACGTGCTCGCGAACAAGTTCGACTACGCGCTGATCCAGAACGCGGCGGGGAACTACCCGGTGCCGGGGATCCCGAGCGTCTCAGCGGCGGCGAAGGCGCTGAAGTCCGTGCCGGCGAACAACGAGGTATCGATCGTCAACCCGCCGACTTCGGCCCCGGATGCGTATCCGATCTCGACGTTCACATACGCGATCGTGCCGCTCGCCTCGCCCAAGGCGAGCACGCTCAAGCCGTTTCTGAAGTGGGCCATCACCGAAGGCCAGCAGTTCGGGCCGAAGCTCGACTTCGCGCCCCTTCCGCAACAGGTCGTCACCGCGGATGAAGCGACAATCGAACAGATCAAGGCCTAGGACGCTCGCACGAGCGACGATCCGCCGCCGGCTGCCGGCAGCGGATCGTGACCGCGCGTGAGCGCTGCGAGGTCAACCCCCGCCGCTGCGGGCGGCGCCCTGAGCGAACGCCGCCGGCGCGGTGACCGCCTCGGTGATCCGCTGCTGCGCGCGCTGACATGGCTCGCATCGGCAGTCGCCATGGTGCTGATCGCGCTGCTCGTCTACAAGGTCCTGGACCAGGCGGGCACCGCCTTCTCGCGCTTCGGTCTCGGCTTCGCCGGCTCCACGACCTGGGATCCCGTGAAGGCCGTCTTCGGAGCCGGCGACTTCATCTTCGGCACCGCCGTCAGCTCCGTCGCCGCGCTGCTGATCGCGGGACCCACGGCGATCGCGATCGCCCTCTTTCTCACCGAGCTCGCGCCGCGACGCATCCGCCGGCCCGTGAGCATGCTCGTTGAACTGCTGGCGGGAATCCCCAGCGTGGTGCTGGGCCTGTGGGGCATCATCGTCCTCGCGCCGTTCGTCAACAACAGGCTCGAGCCGGCGCTGCACTCAGTTTTCGGCTGGATCCCCCTGTTCGAAGGCTCGAGCTCGCCGTTCGGGCTGATCCCGGCGATCCTGGTCCTCACGATCATGACCGTGCCGATCGTGGCGAGCGTCACACGCGAGATCTTCCAAACGGTGCCCACCGACCTCAAGGAGGGTGCCCTGGCGCTCGGAGCGACCCGCTGGGAGATGGTGCGCACCGTCATGCTCCCCTACGCACGGCCGGGCATCGTCGGCGCGGTGATCCTCGGGCTCGGCAGGGCGCTCGGCGAGGCAATCGCCGTGACGATGGTGATCGGGGACACCGCCTCCATCCACGCTTCGCTGTTCCAGCCCTCCGACACGCTCGCGAGCCGGATCGCGTCCACCTATCAGAGCGCCACCACACCGCTGCAGATCTCCTCGCTCGCCTATCTCGCGGCGATCCTGCTGGTCCTCGCGGTGCTCGCAAATGCCGCCGCGCGCCTGATCGTCGGACGCTCGAGCGCTCGCCTTGGCGGCGGCCGTCGAGGCCAGACATGAGCGCCGCCGGCAGGCCCTCCTCGCAGCTCCTACAGGTCAGCGCCAGCCTGCGCCGGCGCAAGCTCGTCAACCGCCTGGTGGAGGCGACGGCGACATTCGCCGCACTGATCGCCGTCGCGGTGCTGCTGATCGTGATCGGCTCGGTCCTGATCAAGGGTGCGAGCGCGATCAACGTCAACTTCTTCATCGAGGACCCCGCTCCGGCGTTCTCGCACGCCTCGGGTGGCATCGCCAATGCGATCGTCGGCACATGCCTGCTCGTGGCGATGGCCAGCCTCCTCGCCCTTCCTGTCGGGATCCTGATCGGCATCCACACGGCGGAGTTCGCACGCCCGTCGACCGCTGCGGCGATCCGCTTCGCCCTCGACATCCTCAACGGCGTGCCGACGATCGTAACCGGCATCTTCGTATTCGGCCTGCTCGTGGTGGGACACGTACAGAGTGGCTACGCGGGGGCGTTCGCGCTGGCGATCATCATGCTGCCGATCGTCGCGCGCTCGGCACACGAGGTGCTGACGCTCGTGCCGAACTCGCTCAAGGAGGCGAGCCTCGCACTCGGGATCACACGCTGGCGCACCGTTCTGACGATCGTCGTGCCCACCGCCGCCGGTGGAATGATGACCGGCGCGCTGCTCGCGATCGCGAGGGTCGCCGGCGAGACGGCGCCGCTCTTGTTCACCTCCTCGATCGCGTCGACATTCGTCTCTACGAACCCCTCGGTCGCACTGGCGTCGATCCCGGTGCGCATCTTCGAACTCTCGGAGTCCCCCAGCCCGGCCGAACACGCACAGGCGTGGGCTGCGGGCCTGCTGCTGATCTTCTTCATCCTGATCCTGAACATCATCGCGCGGACGCTCTACGGTCGTTCCCAGCGACGGATGGGCGCCTCGCGTTGAGCCCCTCCGCACACACCGCTCCGTCCCACGGCCCGCGAAGGACAGCCCATGACCCCAGACTGGCATACTGACCCGGCTACGAGCATGTTCGAGCCAAAGCCGCAGCCGTCGACGTCCTCCGATGCCCTTGCAATTGGCTCGGAGCCATCACCTTCGCCAGCCGCCTCCGGCACTCCAGCGGCGCAGGCCCCGGCACCCTCGCGGGAGGTCCGCCTGGAGGGCCTGCGCGCCTTCTACGGGCAAGCCGAGCAGGTCAAGGGCGTGCACCTCACCTTCGAGGCCAACCACGTGACGGCGATCATCGGGCCCTCCGGCTGCGGCAAGTCGACGATGGTGCGCTGCATCAACCGCATGCATGAGGAGATCCCGGGCGCGCACGCCGAGGGGCGCGTGCTGCTCGACGACGTGGACGTCTACGGCGAGTCCGTCGACGTCGTGGCCGTGCGCCGCTCGATCGGGATGGTCTTCCAGAAGCCCAACCCGTTCCCGACGATGTCGATCTTCGACAACGTCGCAGCCGGCCCCCGGTTGACCGGCGGGCGCCGGCGCAAGGGCCTGGACGACACGGTCGAGCAGGCGCTGCGCGGCGCCGGGCTCTGGGATGAGGTCAAAGATCGCCTCTCCGAGCCGGGCATGGGGCTCTCCGGCGGTCAGCAGCAGCGGCTGTGCATCGCGCGCACGCTCGCGGTCGACCCCGAGGTGATCCTGATGGACGAGCCCTGTTCAGCCCTGGACCCGATCGCCACGCTCAGGATCGAGGAGCTCGTCTGCGAGCTGAAGAGC
>JBOGXX010000164.1:0-3288 GCA_050696475.1 Solirubrobacteraceae bacterium
TGACGGTCCTGTTTTAAATCTACGCGCAGCTGTTCGGGATCTACGGTGGGATCATCGCCGAGCTCTACAGCGGTGGTGCGATCGGCCCGTTCTGGGCGACGCTGTTCTCCAACGCCGACACCACGGACCTGTGGGGGTCGGTGTTGAAGTCCACTGTGTTCGGGGCGATCATCGCGATCGTCTGCTGCTACAAGGGCATGACCGCCTCCGGTGGCGCTGAGGGCGTGGGGCGCGCGGTCAACGAGGCGGTCGTGATCTCGTTCCTCGGGTTCGGCGCGTTCAACTACGTCTTCACGCAGACGCTGCTGGCGACCCACCCGCAGATCCTGGTGATCAAGTGAGCCGCCGCGAGGCGGACCGGGGGATGCCGACATGATCGAACTGCTCGCTCTGCCGCGGGAATGGCTCGCCACAGCCGGCGTGATCGGCCGTTTCACCGGGCAGATCGTCCGGGACGTCTTCAGCCTGCGCGTGTTTCGCTTCTTCGGCGAGGCGTTGCGCCAGTCGGGGATCCTGATCGTCGGCTCCACGACCGTGATCTGGGGGCTGGTGTTCCTGATCGGCCTCGGCGGCTGCGGCATCCAGGCCGGCTACTTCAACCAGTCCACCGGCACGCCGAACTACGCGGGCGTGTTCGCGGCGTGGTGCAACCTGCGTGAGGCGGTGCCGCTCGTCTTCGGCTACATGATGTCCGCGAAGGTCGGCACGGGGATCGTGGCGGAGCTCGGCGCGATGCGGATCTCCGAGGAGATCGACGCGCTCGAGGTGATGGGGGTGGACTCGATGGTGTTCCTCTGCGCGACGCGCCTGCTGGCGGCGTGGATCGTGCTGCCGTTCATGTACATCAGCGCGATCGGCGTCGCGTTCCTCGCCTCCTACATCGCGATCGTCGATCAGCTCGGCTACACCTCCAGCGGGGGGTATCTGCTGATCTTCTGGCAGTTCCAGAATCCCACGGATTTCCTGTTCAGCGTGATCAAGGGGATGGCGATGGCCACGGCGATCGTGCTGGTGGCGTGCTACTACGGCTACAACGCCAGCGGCGGGCCGGTGGGGGTGGGCCGTGCGACGGCGAAGTCGATGGTGCTGAACCTGATCCTCGTGAACGTGATCGACGCGTTCGGCACCCAGATCTTCTGGGGCACCAACGCCCGCGCCCCGATCGGAGGCTGAGGATGGCCGGCGAGGACACGAGTGCCCCGCGCGGCGGCGCCGCCGCGGAGGGGGCCGACGAGTTTCGCTACCACACCGGCACGATCCGCCCGTCGAAGGCACCTGACGCGATCGAGTTCGTGGAGGTGCACAAGAGCTTTGGCCGGAACAACGTGCTGCGCGGGTTGAACATGGGCCTGCCCGAGGGCAAGATCTCGATGATCATCGGGCCCTCGGGCACGGGCAAGTCCGTCTGCATCAAGCACATCGTCGGCCTGCTCTACCCCGACCAGGGCGACGTGCTCGTGCACGGCGTCTCGATCCCCGGCCTCTCCGACGAGGATCTGTTCACGATGCGCAGGAAATTCGGCGTGCTCTTCCAGGATGGCGCGCTGTTCGGCTCGCTCAACCTCTACGACAACATCGCCTTCCCGCTGCGCCAGCACACCGAGAAGGGTGAGGACGAGATCGCCGAAATCGTCTCCCGGCGGATGCGCGAGGTGGGCCTGGGAGGAGAGGGCGCGAAGATGCCCAACGAGCTCTCCGGCGGCATGCGCAAGCGCGCCGGCTTCGCGCGCGCGCTGGTGCTCGACCCCGAGATCGTGCTCTTCGACGAGCCCGACTCGGGCCTCGACCCGGTGCGCACCGCCCTGCTGTGCGAGCTGATCAAGGAGGTCCACGCGGAGAACGGCGGCTGCTACGTGGTGATCACGCACGACATCATGAGCGCTCGGCGCGTGGCCGAGCACATCTCCGTCCTGTGGAGGGGACGGATCGTCGAGTCCGGGCCCGCCGATGAGCTGTTCGCATCCGAGAACCCGTTCGTGCGGCAGTTCCTCTCCGGGCAGGCCACCGGACCCCTGGGCATGGAGTGACAGCCGACCGCCGGGCTGCGCGGTCGGTCGATGCTCGCAACTAGCCTTCTGCTGTGAGCGCATCACGCCTTCTCTCCGCTCTGGCGGGCGCCGGCGCTCGGCGTGCGCGGCTGGTGATCGCGGTTGCGATCGTGCTCGGGCTGGGTGGCGCCGCGCTCGCGCTGCGGCTGCGTCCGACGGCGGCCACGAGCACGTTCGTGTCCAGCTCGAGCTCCGAATACCGCGCGACGCAGCGCTTCTACCGCGCCTTCGGTGAAGAGCCGATCGCGGTGCTCGTCAAAGGCAACCTGCAGCAGCTGGTGCTGAGCTCGGACATCGAGCGGCTCGCGGGACTGGAGGGCTGTCTGTCGGGCAACGTGCCGAGCAAGGCGCTCCCCGCGGAGGGCGGCGTCAACGGGCCCTGTGGCCAGCTCGCCCGGGCGAGGACGGTGAAGGTCGTCTTCGGTCCCGGCACATTTCTGAGCGAGGCGGCCGAACGCAGCGACGAGCTGCTGAGCGCCGAGACGCGCCAGGCGGAAGCCCAGGCCAAGCAGGCCGAACGGGTGGTCTACCGCGCGGCGATCGCGCGCGGGCTGCCCGCCTCGGAAGCGCGCACGCTGAGCCAGCAGGCGAACAGGGTCACGATCGGGCGCTTCCAGGAGAGCCTCGTCAAGCTCGCGCTCGAATACGGTCTCACGGCCAAGCCCAGCATTGAAGACGCCAACTTCGTCTCGGACGTCGTGTTCGACTCGACCAAGGCGGCGGGTACCCCCAAGTCGCGCTTCGCCTACCTGTTCCCCAGCCGCGAAGCGGCGCTCGTGTCCGTGCGGATGAAGGCGGGGCTCTCGGAAGCGCAGCGGATCAGGACGATCGGGCTGGTCCGCGCAGCGGTGAAGATGCCGCAGTGGCGCCTGAAGCACGGCGAGAGCTACCTCGTCACCGGCGAACCGGTGATCGTCTCGGATTTGACGTCCTCGATCAGCCACTCGATCGAGCTGCTGCTGATCGCGGTGCTGCTCGTGATGGCCGCGACGCTCGGCCTGATCTTCACCGGACGGCCGCGGCTGCTGCCGCTGGCGCTCGCGCTGCTGGCCGCGGCGCTCACCTTCGGTGGCCTGTCGCTCCTCGGCGCGTCGCTGACGATGGCCTCGATCGCCGTGCTGCCCGTGCTCGTCGGGCTGGCCGTCGACTACGCGATCCAGTTCCAGGCGAGGGTGGGGGAGGAGCTGGAGCGCGGCACGCCCGAGGGCCCGGCGCTCGCGCGCCGCGCGGCCGCCGTCGG
>JBOGXX010000165.1:0-2194 GCA_050696475.1 Solirubrobacteraceae bacterium
TCGGGCAAGGGCCACGAGTACTTCCTCAAGCACCTGCTCGGCACGACCGAGAACGCGGTGCGCGCCGAGGAGTCCCCACCCGAGTTGCGCCCGGGCGAGGTGCGCTGGCGTCATGAGGCGCCCGAGGGCAAGCTCGACCTGATGAGCACGATCGACTTTCGCATGACCTCAAACGCGCTGTTCTCCGATGTCGTGTTGCCGGCGGCGACGTGGTATGAGAAGTACGATCTGTCCTCGACGGACCTGCACCCGTTCGTGCACACGTTCAACCAGGCGGTCCCCCCGCCGTGGCAGGCCAAGTCCGACTGGGATGCGTTCGGCAGGCTCGCACAGCGCTTCTCCGAGCTGGCCGAGCGCCATCTGGGTGTGCGCGAGGACGTGATCGCGGCGCCGCTCTTGCACGACAGCCCCGACGAGATCGCCCAGCCGCTGGGGGAGGTGCGCGACTGGCGCGCCGGGGAGTGCGAGCCGATCCCCGGCAAGACGATGCCGCGGCTGATCGTCGTGGAGCGCGACTACCCCCACGTGGCCGAGCGCTGGGGCGCGCTCGGGCCGCTGGTCGAGCAGCTGGGAACCGACGTCAAGGGCGCGCACTGGGTGGCCGACGAGGAGGTGGCGGAGCTGCGCGAGCGAAATGGCGCCGTGCGCGGCGGGGTGGGCGACGGACGGCCCTCGCTGGCGCGCGTGGAGCACGCCTGCGAAGCGATCCTCGCGCTGTCGGGCACCGCCAATGGGCGCCTCGCGACCGAGGGCTTTCGCTCGCTGGAGGACACCACCGGCGTGGCGCTTGCAGACCTCGCCGGTACGCGCAGCGGCGACCGCATCAGCTTCCACGACGCGCAGGTGCAGCCGCGGACGGTGATCACCTCGCCCGAGTGGTCGGGGATCGAGGCGCACGGGCGCCGCTACGCGCCGTTCACCGTCAACGTGGAGCGCGAGAAGCCGTGGCACACGCTCTCCGGGCGTCAGCAGCTGTACCTCGACCACGCGTGGATGCTCGAGCTGGGCGAGGGGCTGCCGGTGTTCCGCCCGCCGCTCGCCCACCGCGCGATCTTCGGTGACCAGGGCGCGGGCGAGGACTCCGGCCGCCGTGAGCTGACGCTGCGCTACATAACCCCGCACTCGAAGTGGTCGATCCACTCCGAGTACCAGGACAACCTGCACATGCTCACGCTGTTCCGCGGCGGCGCGATGCTGTGGATCAGCCGCGAGGACGCCGAGGCGCTTGAGATCAAGGACAACGACTGGGTCGAGGCGTTCAACCGCAACGGCGTGATCGCCTGCCGCGCGGCCGTGTCCCACCGCATCCCCGAGGGCACGTGCATGATGTACCACACCAAGGATCGCCACGTGGGGGTGCCACTGACCGAGCTGTCGGGCAAGCGCGGCGGCACGGACAACTCGCTGACGCGCATCGTGATGAAGCCGACGCACTTCATCGGCGCATACGCACAGCTCTCCTACGCATTCAACTACTACGGCGCGACCGGCTCCCAGCGCGATGAGGTCACGGTGCTGCGCAAGCGCGTCTCAGAGCCGGTCTACAAGTGACGTTCGCGCTGAACGGGCTCGTGAAAGGAGTCTGCGGATGAAGATTCGCGCGCAGGTCGGAATGGTGATGAACCTGGACAAGTGCATCGGCTGCCACACCTGCTCGGTGACGTGCAAGCAGGTTTGGACCAATCGCCCGGGCGCAGAGTACATGTGGTTCAACGATGTCGAGACCAAGCCCGGGGTCGGCTACCCAAAGCGCTGGGAGGACCAGGAGCGCTGGCACGGCGGCTGGGTGCTGGACCGCAAGGGCCGCCTGCGGCTGAAGGCAGGCGGTCAGCTGCACAAGCTGCTGCACATCTTCTCCAACCCCGACCTGCCGCAGATCGACGACTACTACGAGCCGTGGACCTATGACTACGAGCAGTTGATCAGCGCGCCGCTGTCAGAGCACGACCCGGTCGCGCGACCGCACTCGCAGCTGACGGGCGAGCCTATCCAGACGGTCCAGTGGGGCCCCAACTGGGATGACAACCTCGCGGGGGCGCCCGAGCGCATCCACGAGGACCCGCTGACCAAAGGCATCGAGGATCAGGTCAAGGCGACCTACGAGCAGGCGTTCATGTTCTATCTGCCGCGCATCTGCGAGCACTGCATGAACCCGTCGTGCGTGGCCTCGTGTCCCTCCGGCGCGATGTACAAG
>JBOGXX010000166.1:0-5096 GCA_050696475.1 Solirubrobacteraceae bacterium
GCCCGAGATCCTGCGCCCCGGGCGCATCCCGCAGGGTCGGTTCGACGTCGAGCAGTCCGAAGATCTTCTCCAGGGCGGCCATCCCCGACTGGTAGGTCGTGTAGAGCTGGGAGAGCTGCTGGATCGGTTCGAACAGGAACGACAGCGTCGCCACGAACGCGACCACTGTGCCGACGGTGATGTGGCCGTTGATCGCCTGCTCGCCGCCGTAGAGCACGATCAGCGCGAGCGCGATGCCGGAGAGCATTTCAACAGCCGGGAAGTAAGCCGCGTTCAGGCGCACGGTGACCATGTTCGCCGCTTGGTTGTCCTCGTTGAGCTCAGCGAAGCGAGCCTCGTGTGCCGGCTCCTGGCCGAAGCTGCGCACCACGCGGATACCCGACAGCGTCTCCTGCAGGTAGCCGGTGATCGAGCCGATCGTCTCGCGCGTGCGCCGGAAGGCGCCGGCGGAAACGAGCCGGAACCAGATGCTTCCGCCGGCTACGAACGGGATGATGCAGAACGTCAACAGCGCCAGCTCGGTGTCGAGGTATACCAGCACCGCAACAGCGCCGATCAACGTCAGCCCCGACTGGAAGAGTGTGACCACCGAGTCTGTGACGAGGCTTTCCAGCGCCTCCACATCGTTGGTCATGCGCGAGATCAAAACACCTGCGGGTCGGCTCTCATAGAAGCCGATCGGCTGACTCTGCAGGTGCCTGAAGATGCGGACGCGCAGGTCTGCGAGCGCCCGCTGGCCCACCCAGCCAACCAGGTAGGTTTGGGCGTAGGTGGCGAGCCACACGAGCAGCGCGGACGCCAGGAACGCGACGACCACGATCGCGAGTGTGTGCGGTTCGTGCTTTTCGATGCCGCGGTCGATCGCAAGCTTTGCCAGAAGCGGCGGGGCCAGCGATGCGGCGGTGCCGAGCACGAGTGCCACGAGCATCGCCCCGGCGCGCAGCCGATAGGGGCGCAGCAGCTGCAACAGGCCACGCAGGTTGCGCCCGCGGCTTCCGCGGGTGGGACGCTCTCCTGCCCAGCGCTGCCCACCGCGAGCGCTGCCCGGACCGAGACCAGCGCGAGCGCCGCCGCGAGCGCCGCCACCCATTCCGCCCATGCCGCCCGGAGGACTCAAAGCTGACCACCGTGATTGAGCTGCGCGCCGTTCGCCGCGAGCACACGGGCGGGCGGGCCGTGACCGTTGCTGGTGGCCGCAGCCACGGCCACGCCGGCGCCGGCGCTCGTCTGCGAGACGATCTCGCGGTAGAGCTCTGAGCGCTCCAGCAGGACTTCGTGGGTTCCCTCGGCGAGGATCCGCCCGCGCTCGAGCACGACGATCTGGTCGGCCAGCGCGATCGTCGAGAGCCGGTGCGCGATCACGAAGGTCGTGCGACCGGCCATCGCCTCGGCGAGCGCAAGCTTGATGCTCTGCTCGGTGGAGGCGTCCACGGAGGAGGTTGCATCATCGAGGATCAGCACGCGCGGGTCGGCGAGCAGAGCGCGCGCGATCGCCAGGCGCTGGCGCTGACCGCCGGACAACGTCAGCCCGCGCTCGCCGACCTGCGTCTCATAGCCCTGTGGCAGCTGCACGATGAACTCGTGCGCCTGTGCGCGAGCGGCGGCCTGCTCGATCTCGCGCTGCGGCGCATCCGGGCGCGCGTAGGCGATGTTCTCGGCGACACTCGCGGAGAACAGGAACGGGTCGTCGCTGACCACCGCCACCGCGCCGCGCAGCGAGCGCACCGGCACCTCGCGCACGTCGACGCCATCGAGAAGCACCTCGCCGCAGACCGGGTCATACAGCCTGGAGATCAGCGCGACGAGGCTCGTCTTGCCCGAGCCGGTGGAACCCACGAGCGCGACCGTGCGACCGGCGGGGACATCGAGGTCGATGCCGCGCAGCACCACCCGCCCGCTCCTCTGCTCGTTCGCGTCCTTGGCGCTGCGCGCATCGGCGTTGAGCTCGTCGTGGGAGGCGTAGCGCAGCGTCACATCGCGCAGCTGCACGTGGCCGCTGCCGGCGGGCAGGGGACGGGGGCGGGGGGGATCTGTGAGCCGCGGCTGGCGGTCGAGCAGCTGGAAGATGCGCGCGCCGGAAGCGGTGGCCCGCTGTGCGAGGTTGAGCGTCACCCCCAGCGAGCGCATCGGCGTGATCAGCATGTTCAGATACAGGTAGAACTCGGTGAACTGGCCGAGCGTGAGGTGGGCGTGGATGACGGAGTCCCCCCCGATCAGCAGCACGGCGGCGAGCCCGAGCTGGGGCAGGAACCCGATCACCGGGTTGTACGTTGCTTCCAGACGCGTGGCGACCATCGCCTGACTGAACACGCGTCCGACGGTGCTCTGGAAGCGCGCCAGTTGCCGGTCCTCGCGGGCGAATGCCTTGACGACGCGTACCCCGGAGATGTTCTCCTCGGCCTCCGCCGTCAGCTCGCCGATCCGCTGCTGGGTCTCCTGGATGGCCGGGCGCGCGCGCCTGCCATAGCGGTATGAGATGACGACCACGAACGGCACGGGGATCAGCGCGATCAGGCCGAGGCCCGGGTTGATCACGATCATCACGATCCCTGCGAGCGCGATCGACAGGATCGACTGCAGAATGAAAACGAGGCCGTAGCCGAGGAAGAAGCGCACGGCCTGCAGATCGACGGTCGCCCGCGACATCAGCTGGCCGGTCTGTTGATGATCGAAGAAGCCCAGCTCCAGCCGCTGCAGCTGACCGTACATGAGCTCGCGCAGGTCGTATTCGACTCCGAGCGACAGGCGTCCGGCGATCATCCGCCGCCAGTAGGTGAGGCCCCAGCGCACGAGCACAACAGCGAGGATCACGACCGCGAGCACGATCAGCGTGTGGTGCTGGTGCGAGCGCGCGGCGCCGTGCTGATGCTCTGCAGCGAGCGCCCCCTTGCGAACCGCTTCGACGGCGGATCCCGTGAGCGCGGGCAGCGCGACGGTCATCACCATCGCGAAGCTGGCAAGCGCCCACGAGGCGATCAGGCCTCGCCTGTAGGGCCGGAGGAATCCCAGTAGCCGGTTGAAGGTCGTCATAGTTGTATGGGCAACGATTATTGCAGGCGCCGGGCTGCGCGCGGACGCGTGCGCCAGGCGCTGCTCCTAAGCTGCGGTCATGACCACGTCCGCAAGCGGACCTGCCCCGCCGCCGCCGGCGGGCCTGTGTGACAGCTGCGCGCACCAGCAGCTCGTTCGCACCACGCGCGGCTCGCGCTTCTCATTGTGCAGGCGCTCTCGCGACGAGCCGAAGTATCCGCGCTACCCGCGGTTGCCGGTGCTCGCGTGCCCGGGCCATCAGCCGCGTGCCTGTCCCGCTGCGGAGTGCCGCTGAGGAGCCGGTGTGCGCGCTCAACCGGCGATCGCTCCGGTGGGCTCGCGCGCGGCGTCAGTCGGTGCGTGTTCGGAGCTCACGAAGTCGCGACTGCGCACCAGCGCGAAGGCCAGCGCCGCTCCCACGAGGGCCACACAGCCGGCGATGATCGCGATCGTGGTGAAGGCACCGCTGAAGCCCACGCGGTAGGCGTGAAGCAACGCCGCCCGCCCCGCCGCGGACAGTGACTTGGCGAGCTGGGTGACTTCGCCGGACTCCAGCACCGTCCCCAGCTGACCGTGCGCGGCGCTCAGCACCTCATGCGCATGCCCGCTGGCGGCCAGCGTGCTTGTGGTGCCCCTGGTGACGCTGTGCTGGAAGACCGCGCCCAGCCCGGCGATCCCGGTGGCGATGCCCATCTGGCGGAAGGTCGAGTTGATGCCAGAGGCCATCCCGCTGCGCTCGTGTGGCACGACCCCGATCGCGGTGGAGGCCAGCGGCGGGTTGATCATGCCGATGCCCGCGCCGCCGAGCACGAAGCCTGGAATCAGCACCGTCCAGGTGGAGCTCTCGCTGACGGTGGTCATCGCCAGTAGCCCCACCCCCGCGAGCACGAGCCCCGTACCGAGCAGCAGCCGCACGGGCACGCGCACGCTCAGCTTGCCCGCCACGGGGGCCACCAGGAAGGAAAGCAGCGTCACCGGCAGGAAGCGCAGGCCCGCCTGCAGCGGGCTGTAGTTGAGCACGTCCTGGATGTAGAGCGTCAGATACAGGAACATCGCGAAGTAGGACGCGGAGATCGCGAAGGCGACGATGCTTGCGCCGGCGAACGCGGGACGCCGGAACAACGCCAGGTCGAGCATCGGCCGGCTCTGCATGTGCTCGACGAGCACGAACGCGACGAGCAGCACGGCGGCGGCGATCAGGTAGGTGAGGATCTGTGCTGAGCCCCAGCCCTTTTCGTTGCCCTGTACGAGCGCGAACACGAGCAGGAACAGCGACGCGGAGAACGTCACGAGGCCCGCCCAGTCCACGCCCCTGGCGCTGGGGTCGCGCGAGTCGGTGACCTTCATCAGCGTCATCACCACCGCGGCCGCGCCGATCGGCACGTTGACGAAGAAGATCCACTTCCAGCCGATGCCCGAGGTGATCACGCCGCCCAGCACCGGGCCGACGGCGACGCCTGCGCCCGTGACCGCGCCGTATGCGCCGAACGCGGCTCCGCGCTCCTTGCCGTGAAACGCGTGCGCGATCAGCGCCAGGGAGGTTGCGTACATCATCGCCCCGCCCGTCCCCTGGACGGCGCGCGCTAGGTTCAGCATCAGCGGCGAGGTGGACAGGCCGCAGACAGCGGAGGCGGTCGTGAACACGAACAGGCCCGCGAGGAACACGCGCCTGCGTCCGATCAGATCCGCCACGGAGCCAGCCGTCAACAGGAAGGCGGCGAGTGTCAGGGCGTAGGCGTTGACGACCCACTGCAGATCGGAGAACGATGAGTGCAGCGAGCGCTGGATGTCCGGAAGCGCGACGTTGACGACGGTGATGTCCAGCAGCAGCATGAAGATCGCCACGCAGACGGCGATCAGTGTCCACCACTTACGCTCCACCGTTGCCCCTCCCCTCGAGGTGGCGATTGATCTCGTCCCCGCCCTCGCCATGGAAGGGCAGTTCCTGCGCGCAGCCGCGCTCCGCCGAGATGACAGCGCCGGGCGCGCCCGCCGGGCTGGGCTTGATGTGTGCCGCGGTCATGTCGCGTTCCTCGTCGATGGCTCTTGTTCTAGCGGCGCGGACG
>JBOGXX010000167.1:0-1627 GCA_050696475.1 Solirubrobacteraceae bacterium
ACGACCACTTTGCGCTCCTTGATCTCACGGATCCGCTGCGCGATCAGCTCGGGCTTGACGGGCTCGGCGTAGATCTCCTGCATCTCGCGGGTCGCCTGTTCCTTGGGCAGTAGCGCGATCCGTTCCAGCTGTTCCTCCGCGTCCTCGTAGCGGGTGAAGATGCCCTCGAGGTTGAGCACGGCCAGGCCGCCGAGACGGCCGATGATGCCGGCGGTCTCCGGCGAGACCACTCCGTCCATCGCGGAGGCCAGCATCGGTAGCTCGAACTGGTACGGGCCCAGCTTCCAGGAGATGTCGATGTCGTCGGGATCGCGCGTGCGCCTTGAAGGCACGATCGCGATGTCGTCGAATCCATAGGCTCGACGGCCCTTCTTGCCGCGTCCAATCTCTATCTCCATCGCAGCATCCTCGCAGTTGTGGCGGACGAAAAGACCCTGCTTGCGCCGGGCGCGATGAGGGGGCGCGTGCGCGCCGGGAGTGCCTTCTCGCTCACGGCAGCCAAGTGGCTTTGAGCATAGCAACGGCCGCACCGGGGCTAATGCCCTTGGATATGCTCGATCGTATGGGCGACACAGGGCGAAACAAGTACGACGCGCACGCGATCGAGGCACGCCGCCAGGCG
Source organism: Solirubrobacteraceae bacterium (assembly GCA_050696475.1). GTDB lineage: Bacteria > Actinomycetota > Thermoleophilia > Solirubrobacterales > Solirubrobacteraceae > Palsa-744. Next base: position 623 of record JBOGXX010000167.1, read on the forward strand.
GCCTGGCGCGAGCGCGACGCGTTCGCCACGCCGGCGCGTGCGGAGGACAAGCCGCACCTCTACATCAAGCCCTCCGCACCGTTCACCTCCGGCAACGTCCACATCGGCCACGTCCGCAGCTACTCGATCGGCGACGCCTACGCGCGCTTCCGCCGCGCGCGCGGGGACTCGGTGCTGTTCGCCTTCGGCTTCGACGCGTTCGGCCTGCCCGCCGAGCTGGGCGCCATCTCCAGCGGCGAGCCACCAAGCGAGTGGGTCGCGCGCTGCGCCGAGCACATGACCGGTCAGCTCGAGCGTCTCGGCTTCTCCTTCGACTGGGGACGCTCGTTCATCAGCTCCGATCCGATCATGTACCGCTGGTCGCAGTGGCTGTTTTTGAAGCTGCTCGATGCCGGGCTGATCTACCGCGGCACCGGCAACGTCGACTGGTGCGAGCACTGCCGCACGACGCTCGCCTCGATCCAGGTCGAGCCCGGCGGCACGTGCTGGCGCTGCCACGGGCCGGTCCGCCTGATCGAGCTGCCGCAGTGGTATCTGAAGATCAGCGCCTACGTCGCCGAGAACGACCTGCGTCTGGCGGCGCTGCAGGACGGCGGCATCTGGGACGAGGTGGCGCTCGCCTCGCAACAGATAGTGCTCGGGCGCATCGACGGCGTGGAGCTCGACCTCAACGCGGCGGAGGGCGCAGAGCTGAGCGTCTTCACTCCCCACCCCGATGGCGTCCGGGAGGCCAGCTTCGTGCTGATGTCCCCACGCCACCCCGACGCCGACGTGTGGGCGGCCGACGAGGGCGTCCGCGAGCAGCTCGAGCAGCTGCGCTCGGGCGGCTGGGAGCGCAGCTCGCGCGAGGCCGAGACGATCCCCGTGATCGACACCGGGCGGGTTGTGCTGTGGGCCGGTGGCAAGGAGCTGCCCGTGCTCGTCTCGCCCCTGGTGGACTCGCGCTTCGGGCCCACGATCGTGCTCGGCGTGCCCGCGCAGGACCACACCGACGAGGTGATCGCC
>JBOGXX010000168.1:0-2505 GCA_050696475.1 Solirubrobacteraceae bacterium
CTCGTAGCCTGCGCTCACCAACTCAGCCGCACACTCGTCCAGGTCGAGCAGCTCGCCCACGCGTAGCGTGAAGGAGTGCGGGCGCAGCTGTGGGTCGGGCACCTTCTCCGACACCGCCACCGCGCTCACCACCACAACCGGCTGCTCAGCGCGCTGCTCGGAGCCCGAGGCCGAGCTCAGCAGCGCGTCCAGCGCAGCCACGCGCAGGCCCACCAGGTGAGCCGGCGGCGCCAGGTGGGACTCGTAGGCCACGCCCCTGGAGGGGTAGTAGCGCACGCGCCGTGGTGCGAGCCACGCGCGCAGGTCGCCCGCCATATCGCGCGCCGCGCGGTCGTCGCCCACCACCACCAGCGTCGGGTTGGTGAGGGCCGCTTCGTCGATCTCGCTCAGCGCTGCGATCACATACGGGCGCAGCGAGGAGGACACGAACGCGTGCCCGCCATCCCGCGCGAGGCGCAGCGCCGACTCGTCCTCTTGGACAAGACCGAGCAGCGTGCGCAGGGCGCCAGTGTCGCCGGCCATCCAGAACCCCCTACCCGCGATCGCCCGCCGCCGTCGCAGGCTGTTCCAGAACCAGCCGTTCGACGTGCTCACGAGCGCGAGCGATGAGGTCACGGACCTGGGCCTTGTCCTCCTGGAAGCGCCCCAATACGTACGCGGAGACGATCTCCGGGTCCGTAGAGCTGGGACGCCCCACGCCGACACGCACGCGCGTGAAGTCCGCGCCACCCAGCTCGTGCTTGATCGACTTCAATCCGTTGTGGCCCGCCAGTCCGCCGCCCAGGCGCATGCGCACCTCGCCGAACGGCAGGTCGAGCTCGTCATGCACGATCACCACACGCTCCAGCGCCAGCTTGAACGCGCCGCGCGCCGGACCCACCGAGCGTCCCGCGTCGTTCATGAACGTCTGCGGGCACAGAACCGCCACGCGCGGCGCCTTCGAGCTCGCCGGCGCACCGGGCAGCGTGCCGGGATCGCCACCGGGGACGCGACCTTCCGCGATCCGGCCGCGGAAGCGATCCTTAGCGCGCCCAAGCTCCCAGCGGTCCACGAGCTCCTGCGCGACCATGAAGCCCACATTGTGCCGCGTGCGCGCGTACTCGCTGCCAGGGTTGCCCAGCCCGACGATCAGCCAGTCGATCGTGCCGCCGCTGCCACCGCCGCCAAAAGGGCGTCGCAGGGGCCGCTACTCCTCGGAGGATGAGTCCTCTGAACCGGCGTCCGCCTGAGCGCCGTCCTCACCCACCACCTCTGTCTCGGCTTCGATCTCTTCGGCCGTTTCGCTCTGCAGGCGCGGCGGCGAGAGCGTTGCCAGGACCGTCTCCTCCAGGTCGTCCAGCAGCGTCACGCCCTCGGGAGCGGCGAGCGAGCCGAGCAGGATCGTCTCACCGATCTGCATCTCCTCCACGTCGTGGACGATCGACTCGGGGATCGCCGTGGGGAGCGCTTGCACGTTGAGCTCTCGCGTGATCTGCTCGAGCACGCCGCCTTCCTTTACGCCCGGCGCGTCGTCAATGCCGGTGAGTTCCAGCGGCACGACAGCGTGGATCGCCTCGTTCAGGTTCACGCGCAGCAGGTCCACGTGGAGCGTCTCGCCGCGAACCGGGTGACGCTGGGCGTCCTTGAGAACCACCGGCGTCGCTTTCCCGCCGTCCACGCTCAGGTCGAGCACCGCGCCGACACCGGCAAGCGCGTGGCGCAGCTCTCGCTCGTCCGCGTCGAAGCCCAGGGGCTCGCCGTTGCCGCCGTACAGCACGCCCGGCACGCGACCCGCGCGGCGCAGGCGTCGCACGGCACGCGATCCTGAGGCCTCGCGGCTGTTGACGTTCAGCTTGGTGGTGGTAGCAGCCATGAGCGACTGCAGACTGTAGCAATCGCGCGTCCGCGCGATCACGCGCCGCGGCCGCTCCTTCTTCGCGACCTTCCGCTACTCCAAGCGGCGCTTCTTGGCCACGGCGCCGCCGGCGCGAGCGTCCTCACGGGCCGCTCAGATGCCTGGAGCCGGCGCGCGATGCATTGCTAGAACAGCTGGTTCTCGCCGCCGAAGACCTCGCTGACGGAGTCATCGACGAAGATCCGGCGGATGGAGTCGGCCAGCAGCTCCGCGCAGGGCAGCACGCGGACGTTGTCCGGGCGCCCGGCGGTGGCGATGGGAATCGTGTCGGTGACAACGATCTGCTCGAGCCCCGACTCTTTCAGGTTCTTGAAAGCGTCGCCTGAGAACACCGCGTGTGTCGCCGCCGCATACACGCGTGCCGCGCCTTCTTCCATGACCGTTCGCGCAGCCGCCTTGAGCGTGCCGGCGGTGTCGATCATGTCGTCCACGATCACCGCCGTGCGGCCTTTCACGTCGCCGATCACGTAGCCGATCTCCGCGACCTGCTGGGCGGGACGCTCCTTGTCGAGGATCGCCAGCTCCGCGCCGATCTTCGAGGCGAAGTTCTTGTTCAGCTTCACCCGGCCTGCATCCGGCGCCACCACGACCAGGTCCGCCAGCCCCAGGTC
>JBOGXX010000169.1:0-7222 GCA_050696475.1 Solirubrobacteraceae bacterium
GGTCGAAGGGACCGGCGCGTTCGTCTCTGAGCGTGCGCAGGCCGTCGAGCGCCGGACCGACTTCGATTTTTATGGTGCGGGCGAGGCCCGCCCGCTCGATGTTGGCGGCTGCCACCCGGGCGTATTCGGCGTTGAGCTCGAGCGTGATCAGCCGGCCGTCGGCCGGCAGGGCTCGGGCGAGCCAGATGGCGCTGTAGCCGCCGAGGGTCCCGAGCTCGAGGATGCTGCTGGAGCGGTGCACGCGCGCGAGCAGGTGCAGGAGCTTGCCCTGGGCGGGCGTGAGTGCGATCGGCGGCAGGCCGGCGTCCTCGCTGGTCTGCAGCGCAGCCTCGAGCGCGCTGTCCGCACCGACGAGCAGCTGCTCGACGTAGGCGTCGACCTCAGCCCAACGCGACTCGCTCATCGCTCGCGCGCACCGCCTGCATCGGCGCTGATCAACGCGAGCGGCGCGGCCAGCCCGGCGGAGCGGCGCACGGTGGCGATCCGGCGCCCCGGCTGCACCGCCGCGCGGACCTCACCGATGTGCGGCGCGAGCGCGGCGGCGATGCGATCGAGGTTCTCGACCAGCAGCGCCAGCCCCCAGAAGCGCACGGGCCGCTGCGGCCCGCCGTCGCGGGCAGTGACCTCGGCGGGCTCCTCGACGAGCTCGAGGATCTCGCCGCCGAGGCGGAAGAAGGCCTGCCGTGGCGCGCCCGCTGGCGTGGGCTCCTCGCGCACGCGCCGCAGGTCGAGCCCGGCCGTCTGCATGGTGGCGACGGCGCGCTCGAACGCGGATGAGACCGCGACGATGTGATCGATCGCGACGACACCGTTGGGATGCGCAGGGGCGCGATCGGGGGCAGGCCGTCCTGAGATGCTCGTGGGCAACCCGTCGAGATCGGCGCTGGAGAGGTCGCGCAGCGACCAGGCGAGGATGCCCGAGCGCGGCTCCATATCCTCCTGCGAACCGACGAGCTGCAGCTCGACCTGCCCGAGCAGGCAGCGTCGGTCCGCGACAGTGAACCCAAGCGCGCTCCAGCTCTCCGGGGCGTCGGCGATGGTGATCTGATCGATTGTCGGGCTGGACATGTTCCTAGGGGCAATTGCAGGCGTGCCGGCGCGCCGGCTTCGGGAATCGGCGTCGAGCGCGATAAAACGAGCGTGCGTGAACGCTACACCTGCAGCCACCGGCACCCCGGCACAGCTCAGCGACCGCCGGCGCCTGACGATCCTCGCAATCTGCTGCATGAGCCTGCTGATCGTGGCGATGGACAACACGATCGTCAACGTGGCGCTGCCGTCGATCCGGCGCGACCTGCACGCGTCGCTGTCGGGCTTGCAGTGGACGATCGATGCCTATGTGATCGTCCTCGCGAGCCTGCTGCTGCTGTCGGGCTCGACGGCCGACCGGCTGGGCCGCAAGCGCACGTTCCAGGCCGGTTTGTCGCTTTTCGTGCTTGGCTCGCTGCTGTGCAGTCTGGCCCCGAGCCTGAGTTGGCTGATCGCGGCGCGGGCGCTCCAGGGCGTCGGCGGCTCGATGCTCAACCCGGTGGCGATGTCGATCATCACGAATGTGTTCACCGACCCGCGCGAGCGGGCCCGTGCGATCGGCGCATGGGGCGCCGTGGTCGGCATCAGCCTCGCGTTGGGCCCGATCGTGGGCGGCGCGCTGACGGAGAGTGCCGGCTGGCGCTCGATCTTCCTGATCAACGTGCCGATCGGGATCGCGGCGGTCCTCCTGACGGCGCTGTACGTGCCTGAGTCGCGCGCACAGCGGGCTCGGAGCCTCGACCCTGTGGGCCAGCTGCTGGTGATCGTGGCACTGGCATCGCTGACGTACGCGATCATCGAGGGTCCGGAAGCCGGCTGGTTCTCGGCGCAGAGCATTGGTACGTTCGCGCTGGCGCTGGGGGCGCTTGTGTGCTTCGTCCTCTACGAGCCGCGGCGCAGCGACCCGCTGATCGAGTTGCGCTTCTTCCGCAGCGCGCCGTTCTCGGGCGCGACGGTGATCGCCGTGAGCGCGTTTGCAGCGTTCAGCGGCTTCTTGCTGGTGAACACCCTGTACCTGCAGGACGTGCGCGGCTACTCGGCGCTGGACGCCGGGTTGTGCACGCTGCCGCTGGCGGCAGCGGCGCTTGTCTGCAGCCCGCTTTCAGCGCGCCTGCTGAGCAACCGCGGCGCGCGGCTGCCGCTATTCATCGCGGGCGGCTGCATGGTGGCGAGCGCCCTGGTGCTGACCACGCTCACGCGAACCACTCCGCTCGCGCTGCTGCTGGCCGTGTACGCGGTGTTCGGCGTGGGCTTCGGCTTCGTCAACCCCCCGATCACCTACACGGCCGTCTCGGGAATGCCCGACAGCCAGGCGGGCGTGGCGGCGGCGGTGGCGTCGACCAGCCGCCAGGTAGGACAGGCGCTGGGTGTCGCGGTGATGGGCTCGATCCTCGGCGCGGCGGTCGGCGGCGAGATCGGCGCGCACCTGGCGAGCGCGAGCCACCCGGCGTGGTGGGTGGTGGCGGGCTGCGGCATGATCGTGGTCGCGATGGGCGCCGCCTCGACCGGCAGTTGGGCACGGCGCACGGCGCGCCGCTGCGCGGAGCAGCTGCAGCAGGAGCAGCGCCAACAGGAAAGCCCGCAGCCGCTGCAGCCGGCATGAGAGCCGTGCCCGGCGTCAATGCTCCTACGCTGTAGCGGCGATGCCACGCGCCAGCCGATCAAAAATGCTGCCGCGCGAACGCGGCCAGCCGCTGCGCCTGCGCGACGGCCAGCCCTCGAGACCGGAGGACCAAGTCAAGCGCACGCCGGCGATCGGCGATCACGCGGACGACCGTGCGCGAGCGCCGCGCCGCGCATCGCGCGCCCGCAGGTGGTTCTTGCTGGGGATTCGCTACGTGCTGCCGGTGGTGGTGACGGTCTGCGGCGCGGTGATCATGGCGTTCGGCAGCGAAGCGGACCTTGAGGGCGGCGCGGGCATCGTCAGCGCTGGCCTTGCAATCTACTTCCTGAACTGGCTGTACCGCATCGGCGTGACCGGCGACCGCGAGCGCGACACCGAGCAGGCAGCCCGCGAATACTTCTCCCGCCACGGCCGCTGGCCAAGCTGAGCAGGGCGTCAGTATTCGGCGATCACATCGGTGAACGCGTAGGGCTGCTGGCTGAGCCCGCTGCAGTCTTCTCCCGGGGTCTCCCCCGCCGAGCACGACCGGTCGCGATTGACCGCCCAGAAGGTGAAGCGGGCGAGGTGGTGTTCTTGGGCGAAGGCGAGGATCGCGTGGAAGTCTTCAACGGTCACCGTCTCCGAGGATTCATCGGTGTCACCGTCCATCGAGGAGATCCCGGCGTGTTCGTAGGCCGCCTCGCTGGTGATGGCATAGGCGGAGACGATGTCCTGTGCCAGCCCTTCGACCGCCCGGATCGAGGCGGCGCCCATGTCGGTGCGCGCAGGACCGAAGTCGAACGGCATCACCGTCCAGGAGTTGGGCTGAAATCCGATCGCCGCAGCGTCTGCGATCAGGCTCCTGCCGTCCGGTTCCGGGCCGGTTTCGCCGCTTGCGAAAGTGATCGATATCTCCAGGCCTGGGTACTCGCCACGCACGATCGCCAGCGCCTGGACCACTCGCTTGCGCGTCTTCGCGTTGGTGAACTCGCCGTGCTCGATGTCAATGTCAATCGCCCCCAGTGAATATGCCGCGATCACCTTCTCGTAGGCGACGGCGAGCGCCGCGGGAGTCTTGCAGGAGCTGCCGAGCTTCTTGCCGCTCCAGCCTCCCAACGACACGTCCACCTCTCCCCCGTCCGCACGGATCGCTTCGATCGCCTTCTGGTCGGCTCCACCGAGCAGCGGCCGCTCGCCGTCCCACTCGGGGTCGCACCTGCCGTGGGAGAGGATGAACGCCAGCGTCAGGTCGTGGACCCCCGTCGCTGCCATGACGCTCGTCGGCGACTGCGGGGCGCCCCAGCCCAGGTACTCGTAGGGCGCCGCCATCTCGATCGGCTGCGTGGACGCCCGGGCGATCGGAGCGCCAAACACACCGCTCGCACAAAGGAGCGCAGCTGTGAGGAATGCGACCAGCAGCGGCGAGCGCTCCCCCGATCGGCCCCTCACCCCGCGTCTCATGCGCTGAGGATACACACGCGGATCCTGATGCCCAGAACCGCTGCCCTGCGTGCTGGCCGGCGCGGCGCGGATCGCTGACACGGAGGACCGGCGGCTGGCGCGCCCCGCTCAACGCTCGGCCAGCGGCGCCACGTAGCGCAGGAACGGATCGATCTCCAGACCCCGTCCCGTGGCCTGCTCGAGCAGCGGGATCGTGTCAAGGCGCCGGCCGTAGCGGTGCACGTGCTCACCCAACCATCCTTGGATCCTGGACAGCTCGCCGCGACGCAGGTCATCTTCGAGCGAGCCGAGCTGCATCCGCATCATCTCCCACAGTTGCGCCGCGATCAGGCAGCCGAGCGCATAGCTCGGGAAGTAACCGAAGCTGCCCGCGCCCCAGTGGACATCCTGCAGGCAGCCGTGCGCGTCACTGGAGACCTCCACTCCCAGCAGACGGCGCATACCGTCGTTCCACGCCGTCGGCACGTCAGCCACGGCCAGCTCCCCGTTGATCAGCGCGGACTCGAGCTCGAAGCGCAGGACGATGTGCAGCGGGTAGGTCAGAGGGTCCGCTGAAACGCGGATCGCCGAAGGCTCCACGCCCACCAGCGCTGCGTGCAGCCGCTGCGGCTCCACGGTGCATCCTGCCGCGGTGAGCTCCTCCGCCAGCAATTCGACGAACGCCCGGTCGCGGGCGACGTGGTTCTCCCACAGCTTGCTCTGGGACTCGTGCACCGACATCGACGTTCCCGTCCCGAGGTTCGTGCGCTCCAGGGACGGGTCCGTCTGGCGCTCGTAGAGAGCGTGGCCGTACTCGTGCAGGGAGCTGAGCAGCGACTCCACGTTGCCGTCGTTGTAGCGGGTGGTCAGGCGCGTGTCGTCACGCCCGATCCAGGCGGTGAACGGGTGTGCGGAGACGTCCACACGCCAGCTCACATCCTCGACGCCAAGGCGTCGCAAGGTGCTCGCGACCGCCTTCTGCTGGGCGGGCACCGGCACTTCCAAGCTCGCCCGCGATGAGCGCCGCGCGGCCTGCGCCACGGCCGGCTCGAGCGCCGCCGCCAGCTCGCCGAACACACGACGCAGCTCGTCCGTGCGCAAGCCGAAGTCGTAATCGCCCAGCAGCGCATCGTAGGCACTCTCGCCGTCCTGGGCAAGGCACGCGGCGCGCTCCCGCGCGAGCTCGACGTTTCGCTCCAGAGCTGGCGCGAAACTCGCGAAGTCATCCGCTGCGCGCGCGTCCTGCCAGCTCTCCTGGCCGTCGGCGGCCGCTCGCGCGAGCTCGGCCGACAGCTCGTCCGGCACGCGGCTCGCACGCTCCCAGTCACGCCGCGCGATGCGCACGATGTCTCTGTCCAGCCCATCGAGTGGGACGCCATCGAGCTCCGCGAGCCAGGTGCCGATCTCCTGCGCCGTGGCACGCTCGTGGGTCAGCCGCGCAAGCGTACCGAGCTGCTGCGCGCGCGCGGCGCCGCCCCTCTCGGGCATCATCACCAGCTGATCCCAGCTCACGAGCATCTCCACGCCCGCGAGGTCCGCCAGCTCCGCCACCCGCTCTCTCAACTTCTCCAGAGGACTCACCTGCGAGAGCCTATGCGTTGGCCGTGTTCGGAGAGCGGTCACCCCGACCCGCAGGCGCCACCCCACCCGCCGATGCCACCCCGACCCGCAGGCGCTACCCCCGACCTGCAGGCGCCATCCCCACCCGCAGATGCCACCCCGATCCGCAGGCGCCACCCCGATCCGCAGGCGCCACCCCGAACCGAGCGTGCACGTGCACGCTGGAGTGCTGTCAGATGAGTCGGCGCTCACCGGGAGATCAATCGGTTGACCCGATCGGGTATGCTCGGATTGAAGTTGGACGAAGGGTGTGCGGTGAATCGACTGGCCTAAGGGCGGAAGGTTTGTGAGCAGAGCAGGTTCCGCAATGACTTCTGCAATCACAGAGAAGCGGCGACGCGCTCCGGCACGGAAAAGTCGCTCTGCACGGAGCGCCGCGCCCAGCCCCGCTCAGCGGCTCGCCGTGATCACGCTCAGACCGCCATGCACCGGCAGCCGCGTTCGAATGGCAGCCTCGAGGCGACACGCCGGGTCACCGACCTGACGGCGCCGCCACGAGCAAGCCACAACACAAAGGCTAGAAAGGTCCTCTCCATGCGCGCACGCTCGATCGCCACCATCACCACAGCCGCTCTTGCCGTCTTGCTGCCCACCTGCTCGGCGCTCGCGGCGACAAACACCAACAAGCCCAAATCGCCCGTGATCGCAGGCGCCCTCTACAGGGGCGACCCATTCGCCGGTGACGCCTTCACGCTGCGCGTCTCGAACAACGCGCACTCGGCGAAGCTCGTCGGCTCGTTCACCTACACCGACCCTGGCTGCCCGGAAGAGCCGTTCGGAAACGAGTTCCTCACATCGAGGAGCGTGCCGAAGCTCACAATATCCGCGAACGGCAGGTTCGAAGGCGCCAAGACCGTGCAGGCAGGCAGTACCGAAATCACAGACACGATAAGCGGCAGGTTCGAAGGCGAGCGCGCGTCCGGAAAGTTCACCGAGTCGGAGACATGCCCGGATGACAAACCGCTCGTAATCAAGCTGAAGCTGAAGGCAAAGTAAATGGGAGGAAAAGGATGAAGCACGCTGGCAGCGCGGTGACGCTCGCGGCAATCACGTTGTGCGTTTCAGCAGCTCTCGCACCGGCCGCGGGAGCGGCCGGTCATGCAGTCAAATGCCCCAGCTTTCGGGCTCCGTTCGTAAACGGCTACTCCAACCTCTACACCCACATCACCGCAGAAGGCACTACATGCGAAACCGCCAAGAAGGTCCTGATCGCCTGGGAGCACTGGACGCCGAGCAAAAGATACTCGGACGGCTTCGAATGCTTCCCCAGCCCCGTCCCCAGCAAACCAGACGAGTGCACCAAGGGTCACGAGCGAATTACAACAAGGCTCAAACAGTACGCAGCTAAAGCCCCGTAGCGCGCCGCGCGCGTGATGCGCCAGATCACAGCCGATGCCGACACCCGCCACCGCCCCGTCCCTGCCAACCGAAGCCTCCCAGCTCGATTGCATGACCACCCGCGCTGGCCAGCTCGCACGGGAGCTGGCCCTCACCAGCGAGCGTGACCGTGCGCTGCCGCCGGTGCTGCTC
>JBOGXX010000170.1:0-11428 GCA_050696475.1 Solirubrobacteraceae bacterium
CTGCTGTGCGCCGCGCACGAGGGCCCACTCTCGCACAGCGATGCCGAGTTCCTCGGCCCGCGCTGGCAGGCGCACGCGGAAGTGCTCGAGAGCGCCGGTGAGCTGCGCCGCCGCGGCGGCGCAGGCGCCGGCGCAAGCTACGTGCCGCGGCGTCCCGGCGGCTACCCAGCAGCGCAGGTCTCGCTGCGCGCCGCCTCACCCGACAGCTTCGCGATCGTGGAGGTCTCCTCGGGCGAGCTGCTCGGATCCACCGAGGCCGCGCGCGCACACTCGACCGTGCACGAAGGCGCGATCTACATGCACCAGGGCCGATCCTACGAGGTGCGCGCGCTCGACCTCGAGCGCAGGCAGGCGCTCGTTTCGGGCTTCGCCGGCGACTGGTACACGCAGCCGAAGGTCCAGACCGACACCGAGATCATCCGCCTGCTCGACCGCCGCGAGACACTCGGCGTGAGCCTGTCCTTCGGCGAGGTCAGCGTCACGGACACCGTCCTGGCCTATCAGCGCCGGCGCCTGCAAGATCACGCCGCCCTTGAGATCGTCGCGCTCGAGCTCCCCTCCACGAGCTTCGCCACGCAGGCGCTGTGGTTCGAGCTTCCGCTGCAGGCCGGCGAGCGCGCCGGGCGCGGGACGGGCCCCGGCGGCTTCGCCGACACGCTGCCGATGGAGACGCTGCTGGGGGCGCTGCACGCAACCGAGCACGCGCAGATCGCGGTGCTGCCGCTGATCGCCATGTGCGATCGCTGGGACATCGGCGGCCTGTCCACCAACTTCCACCCGCAGACAGGCGTGCCGACGATCTTCATCTACGACGGGCACCCCGGAGGCATCGGCATCGCACGGACCGCGTTCGCGCGCTTCGAGGAGCTCTGCGGGGACGCCCTGCGCCTGATCGCCGAGTGCCCGTGCGCGAGCGGCTGCCCCTCCTGCGTGCAGTCGCCCAAGTGCGGCAACCTCAACGAGCCGCTGCACAAGGCCGGGGCCCACGCGCTGCTGACGCGCCTGCTCGCCGCCGCGCAGCGCCGGCCCGCTCGCGCCGAGCCGGCGATCGCCGCTGCGCTCTGAACGCAGCGGGCGGTTGTTCTGGAGGGCAACCGGCGGGCACGCATCAGGGCACCCATCACAATGTGCAGCTCGGGCCCCCACCGACACCAGACGATGATCAGCCTCCTGACCAAGCCCACATGCGCGCTCGCCTTCGCCTGCGCTGCGCTCGCCGCGGGACACGCCGCCGCGGCGCAAGCGCCCGGCAGCAGGCCCACCAGCTCCGAAGGGCCCGGCGGGCGCACCGCGCTGACGAACTGGATCCTGCGCCGCGACCCCGCCGACCGCGGGCTGTCTCTGGGCTTCTCGCGCGGCGGCTTCGCCGGCGCCCAGGTGAGCGTGCCCAACGTCGTCAGCCCCACCCCCTACACCGGGCACGCAGGCGCCGCCAACTACGAAGGCTCGATCGCCTGGTATCGCACGAGCTTCCAGGCCGCCACCTCCGGCACCTACGCGCTGGACTTCCAATCCGCCAACTACCTGGCGACCGTCTGGGTCGACGGCCGCCGGCTCGGAAGCCACCACGGCTCCTACCTCCCCTTCCAAGAGCGCGCCGATCTCGCTGCCGGCAGGCACACGCTGGTCGTGCGCGTGGACTGGCAGGACCCCGCCCGACAGGCGCGCGAAGGCTTTCACCGCACGTGGTTCAACTGGGGCGGGATCGACGGACCGGTAGACGTGCGCCTGCTCGGTGAAAGCGAACTCTCCGAGCCGACGCTGCAGACAACGCTCTCTCCCGACAGCGCGAGCGCCCAGCAGGCGAACGTCACCGTAGGCGTTCAGGTCCGCAACTACGGCGCCAGCCGCACGATCACACCCGAAGGCTCGCTCGTGCGAGGCTCGCAGACGGTCAAGCTGAGCTTCCCCGCCGTCGCCGTCGGGCACGACCAGGTCCTCACCGACACGAGCACCGCCACCGTCGCGCAGCCGGCGCTGTGGTCGCCAAGCCACCCCAACCTCTACCAGCTCGCCCTCCAGGTGGGCACGCAGAGCAGCTACTACGCACGCGTCGGGCTGCGCCAGCTGAGCTGGCACGGCGGCGGCCTGTATCTCAACGGACAGCAGCTCAGCCTGCACGGCGTCTCGATCCAGGAGGACGCACGGGGACACGGCGACGCGCTGACGCCGGCAGACGACGCGAAGATCATCGACGAGCTCAGGCAGGTGGGTGCCAACGTCGTGCGCAGCCAGCACCCGCTCTACCCGGAACTGCTGGAACGGCTCGATGAAGCCGGGATCCTCGTCTGGCAGGGGATCGGACCGGTCGAAGGCGCCGCCATGTGGTACGCCAACGACCCGCGGCTGCTGAGCGAAGCCGAGCAGCAGGCGCGCACCGCCGTCCTCGCAGAGCAGCTGCACCCGTCGATCTTCGCCTGGAACCTCGTCGATGAGATCGCCGAGAACGGGCGCGACGCGCAGGAGGTCGACTACGTGCGCACGATCTCCCACTGGCTACACCGGCAGGACCCCGGCCGGATGGTCGCCGTCGACGTCTGGGGCGATCACCCGCCCACCCACGCCGGACCGCTCTACTCGGAAGTGAACGCCGTCGCCGAGACCGACTACTCCGGCTGGTATGACTATCCGCACGACAGCAGCGCGCTCCTCGAGGCGAGGATGCGCGAGCGCCTGAGGGCGATGGAACGCACCTTCCCCGGCAAGGTGCTCGTCGTCAGCGAGTTCGGCGCCGAATCCAACGCTCTGAACCGACCCGGCAGCCCCGGCAGCTACTCCTACCAGGCGAAGCTGCTCGCCGAGCACATCGCGGTCTACGAGGCCGATCCCCACCTCACCGCGATGATGGCCTGGGTGCTGCGCGACTACCCGCTCACGCCCACGTTCGAGGGAGGCTCGATCAAAAGCGTCCTGCCCAGGCTGAAGCTGATCGAAGGTCTCAATCAGAAGGGGCTGTTCACCTACGGGGGGCGGGCAAAGCCCGGGGTGGTCAGCACCGTCGCCGGTCTTTACAAAGCGCTGCCGAGGGAATGACCGTGGGACGCTGCTCGCGGCCGGCCCGCCGCGAGCGCTCAGGCCTGGTTGCCGCGGGCGATCTTGCGCAGATCGATCGTCTCGTCATACAGCTTCGCGTTGACGCCCTCCTCGAGCGCGACCTCGCGCAGCGGCCGCCCGGACTCGGTCGCCTTCTTGACGATCACGGCGCCCTTGTCGTAGCCGATCGCGCCGTTGAGCGCCGTGGCCACAGCGAGCGTCGATCCCGCGGAGGCGGCCGCGCCGGCCTTGTTGACCTCGATCCCCTCGACGCACTTCTCCGCGAACGCGCGCGAGGCGCAGCAGAGCAGGCGCAGCGACTGAAGCAGGTTGCGGGCGATCAGCGGGATGCGCACGTTCAGCTCGAACTGACCCTGCATGCCGCCGATCGTGATGGCCGTGTCGTTGCCGATCACCTGCGCTGAGACCTGCAGGACCACCTCCGCGAGCACGGGGTTGACCTTGCCGGGCATGATCGAGGAGCCCTTCTGCAGTTCCGGCAGGAAGATCTCGCCGATTCCCGCGCGCGGGCCGGAGCCCATCAGCGCGAGGTCGTTGGCGATCTTCGTGAGCGAGACGGCCACGACCTTCAGCGCACCGGAGAGCTCCACGAGCGCGTCGCGGTTGGCCTGCGCCTCAAACGGGTCGGCCGGCGGCGCGATCTGCTTCAGCCCCGATTCCCGCTTCAGGCGCGCACGTACCTTCTCGGCGAAGCGCCTGTGGGTGTTCAGACCGGTGCCGGTTGCCGTGCCGCCGAGCGGGATCTGCCCGACGTGCACGAGCGCCGCGGAAACGCGCTCCTGCGCGAGCGACATCTGCGCGGCGTAGCCGGCGAACTCCTGGCCGAGCGTCACGGGCACCGCGTCCATCAGGTGGGTGCGGCCGGACTTGACCACGTTCTGGAAGCTCCTGGCCTTCTTCGCGAAGGAGCGCTCGAGCTGCCTGAGCGCCGGCAGCAGCTCGTTCTGGGCGGCGTCGAGCGCCGCCAGATGCACGGCAGAGGGAAACACGTCGTTGGAGGACTGGCCCATGTTGACGTGGTCGTTGGGGTGCACGGGGTGAGCGGGATCGCGACCGGTTGCCAACGTGGCAATCACCTCGTTTGCGTTCGTGTTCGTGGAGGTGCCCGAGCCGGTCTGAAAGACGTCGATCGGAAACTGATCATCGTGCTCGCCGGCGGCGATCTCAGCGGCCGCCTTCTCGATCTTCGTGGCGCTGCGCTTGGAGAGCAGTCCGAGCTCGCCGTTGACGGCGGCGGCGGCCCCCTTGATGCGCGCCAGCCAGTGCACGACCGACACCGGCACCGTCTCGCCGGAGATCGGGAAGTTCTCGACGGCCTTGCTCGTCTCGCCGCCCCAG
The DNA here is from genome assembly GCA_050696475.1 of Solirubrobacteraceae bacterium. Lineage (GTDB taxonomy): Bacteria > Actinomycetota > Thermoleophilia > Solirubrobacterales > Solirubrobacteraceae > Palsa-744. Next base: position 4,393 of record JBOGXX010000170.1, read on the forward strand.
AGCTGCTCGTCCGGCATGCGTTCTCCTTTTTCGGTGAGGGTTTGCGCCCCGCGGGACTCTATCCGCAGAACGCGCTCAGCTCGCGCGCCAGCCCGACGGGGTCATCGTAGGCCATCAAAAAGCCGACGCTCCGCAGGACGCGCAGCTGGCCGTTGGGCAGCCGTGCGAGCGCCTCTTCGGCGACGCTCAGCGGGTGCATCCGGTCCTGGTCCGCCCACAGCAGAAGCACCGGCATCTCCAGGCGCGGATATTGCTCGAGCAGCTGGGTCTGCGCTCCCGGCGGCCAGGCGCGGGCGCACTTCGCCCACGAGCGCGCCAGGCGCGAGTTGCCGGGCACGTCGGCGAACGCCTGGCGGAACAGGTCGGCCGCTTCCGGGTTCGCGCGCACCGACAGCAGCGGGCCGCGGCGCGGCGCGAACAGCGCTCCGGCGCCGTAGGAGAGCAGACGGTCCAGACCCGGGACGGCTGCGGCCTGCGCGGTCAGCCGCCAGACCGCGCGGATCCACGCGTGCTCGGGGGGCGCGTGCATGCGGTTGGGCATCAGCACGAGCCGCGCCGGCCGCGTGCGACCACTCAGCACCGCCTGCAGCAGCACCTCCGCGCCGGCCCCGTGGCCGGCGAGCAGCGGGCGCGGGCCCAGCACCTCCGCAGCGAAACCGCCGAGCACCTCGGCGAACCAGTCGAGCGTGTAGGGGTGGCGGGAACGATCCTCGGAGTCCCCATGCAGCGGCAGATCGGGGAGCACCACGCGGAAGCGCTCGGCGAGATCGGAGACGAGCGGCTCCCACTCCTTGTAGGAGAGCATCCACGAGTGCAGCAGCGCCAACGGCGGCCCGGCGCCGAGCTCGCGGTAGGCGACGCGCGCGCCGTCGGGGTGGTGGTAGAGGCGCAGCCTCACGTGAGCTCTCGGGCAAAGGACAGCATCCACGCATCGTACGTAGCGGCGGCTCGCGGCAAGCTGCGCCGTACGGGCGGTGCCTGCCGGCCCGTGCGGCGACGCGAGCCCCACCTAGAATGGGCCGCCCGTGACGGCCCCTGCCCGACATCCCCTGATCCCAGCCCACGAGGTCGATCCGCAGCAGCAGCTGCCGGCGCTGGAGCAGGTGATCCTCGAGCGCTGGCGGGCGCGCGAGGTGTTCGGAGAGTCGCTGCGCGCGCGCGAGGGCGCCGCGCAGTGGGTCTTCTACGAGGGCCCGCCGACCGCGAACGGACCACCCGGCGCCCACCACGTGCTCTCGCGCGTGTTCAAGGACATCTACCCGCGCTTTCAGACGATGCGCGGGCGCCGCGTGGAGCGCAAGGGCGGCTGGGACTGCCACGGGCTGCCGGTTGAGATCGCGGTTGAACAGGAGCTGGGAATCCACCACAAGGCGGAGATCGAGAAGTACGGGATCGCCGCGTTCAACGCAAGGTGCCGCGAGTCGGTGTTCACGTTCCTGGAGGAGTGGAACCGCCTGACCGAGCGAATCGGCTTCTGGATCGACCTCGACCACGCGTACCGCACGCTGGATGAGACCTATATCGAGTCGGTCTGGTGGGCGCTGGCGCAGATCGACACGCACGGATTGCTCTACCAGGGCCGCAAGGTGGTGCCGTATTGCCCGCGCTGCGAGACGACGCTGTCATCGCATGAGGTGGCGCAGGGCTACCGCGACGTGGTCGATGAGAGCGTCTTCCTGAAGCTTCCGGTCGGGGGCGCCCACGCACACGATGAGCGGCTGCTGGTGTGGACGACGACACCGTGGACGCTGCCGGGCAATGTGGCGGTGGCGCTCTCGCCGACGGCCGCCTATGTGAAGGCACGCGTCGACGATCAGTATTTCCTGCTAGCCGAGGCGCGCGTGGCGGCGGTGCTGGGCGACAGCGCAGAGGTGACAGAACGCTTCACCGGCGCCGAGCTGGCGGCGCGCTACGGCTCCTATGAGGGGCCGATCTTTCCGGCGAGCGATCGCCAGCCCGGTCCGCTGCCGATCCTGACCGACGGTTTCGTGACAACCGAGGACGGGACGGGCATCGTGCATCTGGCGCCGGCGTTTGGCGAGGAGGACTACCGCGTGGCGGCGGCGTCTGAGCGTGTCCCATTCGACCCGACGCGGGCGCAGACGCTGTACAACCCGGTCAGACCCGACGGTAGCTACGACGCGCGCACACAGGACCGCCATGGCGGCTGCTACGAGGGCCGCTTCGTAAAGGACCACGAGCTGACGCAGGACCTGATCGAGGACCTGCGCCAGCGCGGCCTGCTGCTGCGGGTATCCGACTACGAGCACTCCTATCCGCACTGCTGGCGCTGCGGCACGCCGCTCCTGTACTACGCCAAACCGTCGTGGTACATAGCGACGTCCAGGCTCCGCGACGAGCTGCTCGCGGCCAACGAGACCGTCAGCTGGCATCCCCCCCACGTCAAGCACGGGCGCTTCGGCGACTGGCTGAAGAACAACGTCGACTGGGCGCTCTCGCGCGAGCGCTACTGGGGCACCCCGCTGCCGGTGTGGCGCTGCGTCAGCGGCCACGTGCACGTGGTCGGCTCGTTCCTGGAGCTCGAGGAGCGCTCCGGAGTGACGCTCGAGGATCACCATCGCCCGTATGTGGACGAGCTGAGCTTCCCCTGCCCGCAACTGCGGGACGACGGCGCGGGCGAGTGTGGCGAGCCGATGACGCGCGTGCCGGAGGTGATCGACGTGTGGTTCGACTCCGGGGCGATGCCGTTTGCCCAGCACCACTTCCCGTTCGAGAACGGCTCCCTGCTGGAGGCGAGCTACCCGGCGGACTTCGTCTGCGAGGCGCAGGACCAGACGCGCGGCTGGTTCTACTCGCTGCTGGCGGTGGCGACGCTGGTGAAACCGATCGGTGCGAAGAGCACCGCCGACGCGCCCTACCGAAACGTCGTGTGTCTGGGCCTGATCCTCGACGAGGAGGGTCAGAAGATGTCCAAGTCTCGCGGCAACGCCGTGGAGCCATGGCAGGTGCTGGACTCCCATGGCGCCGACGCCTTCCGCTGGTACTTCCTCACGTCCAAGCAGCCGTGGGACGACTACCGCTTCTCGAGCCAGGCGATCGCCGATGGCGTGCGCCTGTTCCTCAAGCAGCTGTGGTCGACCTACTACTTCTACACGCTCTACGCAAACGCGTCGAGGCAGGAGCTCGAGCGCTCGCCGGGCGATGATCCTGCCGGGGGCGGGGTTGCGCCTGAGGGGCACGCCGCGGATCTCGACCGCTGGGCGCGCTCGCGCACGGCGGGCACGGCGGAACTGGTGGCGGAGCGCCTGGAGGCATATGACGCGACCTCGGCGGGAAGAGCGATCGCGAGCCTCGTGGACGAGCTCTCCAACTGGTACGTGCGCCGTTCTCGACGGCGCTTCTGGGAGAGCGATCCCGCGGCATTTCAGACGTTGCGCACGTGCCTGCTCGCCGTCTCGAAGCTGCTGGCGCCGTTGTGCCCGTTCATCACCGATGAGATCTACGAGAACCTGGACGGCACGCTCGCCAGCGTGCACCTGTGCGACTTCCCTACAGGCGAGGAGATCGGGGAGCGCGACGAGGACCTCGAGCAGGCGATGGCGCTTGCCCGCGAGACCGTGCGCATGGGTCTGGGAGCGCGCGGTCAGGCGAAGATCAAGGTACGCCAGCCGCTGGGTGAGGCGGTCGTCGTGGCGGACGGCCGCGAGCGCGCGGCGATCGAACGCCTCGCGGATGTGGTGCGTGAGGAGCTGAACGTGCGTCGGGTCCGCTTCGTGGCGGCGGCGGAGGAGCTGAGCAGCTACGAGCTGAAGGCCAACTACCGCACGCTGGGACCGATATTCGGCAAGGAGATGCCGCTGGCGGCGGAGGCGATCGCCGCGCTCGACCCCTCGCGCGTGGCGGCGGCGGTGCGCGAAGGCGCACAGATCGGGATCGCGGTCTCCGGACGCGAGCACTCGCTCTCAGCGAATGACCTGATCCTGACGTTGCGCGCACCGGCGGGCTACAGCGTGGAGCGCGAGGGAGCGCACGCGGTGGCGCTGGACCTGATGATCGACGAAGACCTCCGGTGCGAGGGCTTCGCCCGGGAGATCGTGCACGCCGTGCAGAACGCCCGCAGGAGCGCAGGCCTGCACGTCGAGGACCGAATCGAGCTGCTGATCGAGGGCGACGTGGAGCTGATCGCCGCCGCGCACGCTCACCGCGACCACATCGCCGGTGAGACGCTCGCTGTGTCTCTGGAGCTCGAGCGCGATGCGACGCACGACGGCCACGCGGGCGCGTTCGCAGAAGAGACCACCGTGGACGGGCTGGCGCTGAGCATCAGGCTGGCGCGTCGTGGCTAGCGACGTCCCGCCGGCCCCGTGCGACGGCGCCCGCCCGAGCGCCCGCGATCCGCTCCTCAGGCGAGCACGGGCTCGAGCTCAGCCTCGAGCTTCTTCTTGGGATAGGCGCCAACGACCGTCTTGACGGGCTCGCCGGCCTTGAACAGGATCATCGTGGGGATCGACAGCACCTGGTAGCGAGCGGCCGTCTGCGGGCTCTCGTCGATGTCGAGCTTGACGATGCGCAGGTCGGGACGCTCGGATGCGATCTCCTCGAGCACCGGTGCCACCACACGGCAGGGACCGCACCATGGAGCCCAGAAGTCAACGAGCACGGGGCCCTCGGCCTCCAGCACCTCGGCGTCGAAGTTCGTGTCGGTTATCTGCGTGAGGGTGCCTGCCATCGTGATCTCCTTGGTCGCTTACCCTCACTATAGAAAATGAAGGGAGGCGGGCGTGTCTCAGTTTCAATCGAGTAGCCCCGCGATCTCCTGAAGGCTCCAGATGTGGTCGGCGAGGCCAGCGGCCATCGCCGGGGTCCGCTTGATCGCAGGGCCCTCCTCCTGCGCCAGCGACAGGCTCTTGTGGGGCCGCGCGAAGTTGTAGTGCATGAAGTGCAGAGCGATTGCGGCCATGTGGTTGTCGAGCTTCTTTGAGAAGCCGTTGGTCAGCCGCGTGAAGCGACGCATGCCCATCCGCATCGTGAGGTTCGAGCGCTCCACGTAGCTCGTCGAGATCCGCGAGGGGTCGGGGTCGCCCTTCAGGATGCGCGTCTTGATGCCCGTGCAGACAGCGGGGCTGTAGCGGGCCTCTCCCTCGCGCGGAGATCTGTACTGCTTCTGGAGCTGCGCCCAGTCGATGTTGTTGCGGAACGTCAGGCCCACGGCCGCGACGTAGACCGAGTGTCCGTCCGTCGTGAGCTGAACCCGGCCAGCGAGCCGCGACTTCAGATCCCCCATGAAGGCCCGTGCGTCCTCATACTTGCGTTCGCCGACGTACCAGGAGGCGATCAGCTTCGTGTCGGCGTCGATCGCCGTCCACGTCCACACGTCGCCCACGCCGAACATGCCCTTCAGCTCCTCGGGTACGTTGCGCTGCTTCGCGTAGACGAACGACCAGATCTCGTCGGCCTCGATCGTCTTGCAGGGCAGGTCTCGCAGGTGCTCATCCTGGTAGGTGGCGCAGGCCTCGCCGATGTCGAGCAGGAGCTTGCTCACGGTGTTGATCGAGCATCCCGCGATGCGAGTTGTGGCGCGCAGGCCGTTGCCCTCGACCAGTAGGCCGATGATCTGTGCGCGCCTCTCGGTGGACAACCTGTTCATACTGAACATTATGCCAGAGCGCTCGCGTAGAGTCAAGGGCAGTGGCTAAATATCAAGGGCAGCCTTGATTTAGCCGATGTGCTATATTATGGCATACATCTAATTTTAGGAGGGGACCTAAATGAGTGTTGAAACGACCACCGCCACCTTCGAAAACCCGTTCCGTCCTGGGGCGGGTCATCCACCGCCCTATCTCGCGGGACGCGTAGCTGAGCGCGAGGAGTTCGAACGGCTCCTAGTCCAGACAACAATCCTCGAGAACCTTGTCCTGACCGGATTGCGTGGCGTCGGCAAGACGGTCCTACTCGAATCCTTCAAGCCGATCGCCCTCCAGCGGGGTTGGCACTGGGTCGGCGCCGACCTGTCGGAGTCCGTGAGCGTTAGCGAGGAGTCGCTGGCCCTCCGCATTCTCGCCGACCTATCGGTGATCGGATCACGCATGACCCTGCGGGTAGAGGACGGACCGGGATTCGCCGGCCTCACCACGGAGACGAAGCTCGATTTCAAGACCCTACGACGCATCTATGCGGATACGCCAGGGTTGGTCGCCGACAAGCTCAAGGCTGTCCTCGAAGTCGTAGCGAGCGCCACGGCGCGCGAAGGAAAACGCGGGGTCATCTTCGCCTACGACGAGGCCCAAACGCTTGCCGACCGGCAAACCGAGGATGAGTTCTCCCTGTCTGTGCTCCTCGATGTGTTCCAGTCGATCCAGCGGAAAGGCATCCCGTTCATGCTCGTCCTCACGGGCCTGCCAACCCTGCTCCCGAAGCTGGTCGAAGCGAGAACCTTTGCCGAGCGCATGTTCCGCGTGCTGACGCTGGACCGACTGGACGAGGCCGACAGCCGCGACGCGATCACGAAGCCGATTGAGCACTCGCACTGTCCAGTTCGATTCGACGAGGAGTCGGTACAGCTCGTTTCGACGCAGTCTGGCGGCTACCCCTACTTCATCCAATTCATCTGCCGGGAGGTCTACGACGCGTTCATCCAGTCCCAGCGCCAGACAGGAGCGGTGTCGCCGGTGCCGATGGACGGGATCATCCAAAAGCTGGACACCGACTTCTTTGCAGGACGCTGGCAGCGGGCAACCGATCGACAACGGCAGCTGCTGTGGTGCATCGCCCACCTGGAGGCGACAGGGGGGGAGTTCAGCGTCCAAGAAGTCGTGGAGAAGACCGAGGAGATGCTCAGCAAGGGATTCAGCGGCTCACACGCCAACCAGATGCTCTCCGCACTCGGGAAGGCCGGTCTGATCTACAAGAATCGCTGGGGAAAGTACTCCCTGGCGGTTCCGCTGTTCGATCGCTTCATCCTCCGCCAAGCTTCGACCATCGAGCCCGCGCAGCTCGTGTAGCCGACTCCGTGCGCTCCTCGGCTGACATCTTCTGCGCCCGCGCCTTCCCGCCCTTCAAGCCACCTTTGCGGCCC
>JBOGXX010000171.1:0-12303 GCA_050696475.1 Solirubrobacteraceae bacterium
CGGCGAGCCGCTGCAGCGGCTCGCACAGCAGGCTCAGGGCGTCGCGCCCGACGCGCCCGACGAGCGCCGGTAGCCTTCGCCTGGTCGAGCGCAGCGCGATCGGCACGCCCTCGTAGTCCAATGGATAAGACGACCGCCTCCTAAGCGGTAGATCCAGGTTCGACTCCCGGCGGGGGCATAACGGTAAAGAGCCTGCAAATGGCCCTATCTACACGATCGCCAGCCGTCGTCCAAGGCCGACTTCAGGCTGATTCTTACCGCCAGTGTCTGGGAGTGCCTGAGTGGAGCCCCTTTTCAAGCCTGACGCGCGCCGCCGCGGGGGCCACTCGGCTCGGTGCCCGCGGCCACGGGCCTGTGGCCTTCTGCAGGCAGCACATTCAGCTCATACCATGCCGTTTCAGGTGTTCTCAGTGATGCGCGGCTAGATCGGGCGGAAGCGTTAACGCGAGCCGCGTCGCGGTCGAAGAACCAGGCGGTACGCGCGCAGAAGCAGCATATGGACGGGCCAGAAGCCCATCCACGATCCGGCCATGCGCTTCGCTTTTGCATCCCACACGGACCCGTATCGAGAGAGCTGATCTCTTCGTGGGCGTCTGCGCTGTTTGGGTCACCACCACGCCGAACGTGATGACAAGCCCAGCGCATGCTTAGAAGACGCCATCTTTCATGGTGAGCCCACGCGATGAGGGTGGCGGCGGCGATCATCCACGTCGGTGTCGGGAACGCGATACGAGGCGCCCCCTATGAAGGCGCCCCTCGTCACCGCATACGACGAGCGCTTCGCTCCGGACTGCCGTGAAGGAGGCCTCGTCAACTACTGCGCCTGACCCCGTGGAATCAATCATCTAGCGTGATCATCCGCAGCTGGAGCCCGGCGGTCGCGATGATCTCGGCCTCGTCGGTGGGGTCCTTCGCTGGCGCGTCGAGGATCGCCGCGGCGGGCGATTTCGGGGGTGTCTTGCAGTTCATTGCTGCCCAAACGGGCCCCGAAGTGGCGCGTTCCGACTGGCATCGACGAGGAGTGTTCGATGCGGCGTCTATGAGGGTCTATCTCGGATCAGAGATATGTAGGGAAGACGGAGCGCCGAACACTGGACGGCCGAGGGACTCCTCTCCTGCCGCCGCTACGGCTATCCGCGCCCGGAGGCATGTTCGAGCGGCGTGAGGATGTCGTCGATCACTTTCTCGAGCGCGGCCGGCGCGTCCTCGGCGGTAGTGCGCAGGTTGGTCGGCACCCCAGCGAACGACAGGTCGGGGCGCAGTTCGTCGAGCAGTTGGCGCGCCCTGCTGGCCTTGATGTAGTCGGAGGCTTCGGTGAGCTCCGGTTGCTGTGACCAGCGCAGGATCCTGCGCAGCACGCCGAACAGCTGTGGCCACTCGTGGTGGGCAGGGGGTCCTCCAGGGCCGAGGTCAAGCCATGCCGACCAGCGGGATTTGTCGATCTCATAGCGCTGTTCGCCGCCGACCGTGAACACCTTGACGACCTCGGCCGCTGCCAGGTCTGTGAGTGAATCGTGGACGTTGCGCTTGGAGTAGACGGTCGAGCGCGCCAGCGCTGAGGCTCTCATCAGGGGAGCGGTCGTGCACAGCAGGACCCGCACGACCTCGGCGCGGATGCTCACGCCGAAGATCCGGCGCAGGCGGAAGTCGAGGTTGATCGGTCGTGTCACGTCAGGGGAATGGGACTTCCCGGACGGCTCGGCGTTCGGACGTCGCAGCCCGGCCGTGGCGAAGTCCGGGTCCGGGTCGACCGTGCTCGCCCCGCCGGCGAACAGGAGCTCGGGTGGGCCGTTCGGAGCGAGCTGTCCGGTGGTGCGCAGGCGCGCGCGTGGACGCCTGCGGGCGAGCCAGCCGATGGAGCCTGCGACTAGCGCTCGGTCGGCGCCGTCGACGCAGACTGCCCGCAGCCGGCGGACGCTGAGCAGGCTCTCGTTGAGGAGCATCCAGTCCAGGAGCTCGTCGAATAGCCGCGGGTCAGCCCGCGCGACCTGCAGGGTGAAGACGATCAGCGCCTCGGGGTCCTGCGCCCAGCGGCTCTCCCGTCGTGGGACCGCCGAGATCCCCATCTGCGCCCACTCCTCCCAGGCGAAGTCGAGCAGCCGCTCGCCCAGGCTGTTGCTAAACGTCGTCGGGTCCATGCTCCACTCCGAAGTGATCGAGGACCTGGAGCAGGACCGCGAGGTACCCCTCAGATGGGTCGTGCGTCCGGGTCCAGCGCGCAGCCCCGAGCAGCTCAGCCGCGGTCGGGGCCAGCGCCTGCAGATCCGCGAGATGCCGCCCGGTGCCCAGGTCGACCACCGCGTAGAGCTTGAAATGAATCTGATCAAGGCGGGAAGCGAACAGCACCGTGAGCGCCGGGCCATAGCGGCGGTGCTGTACCCGGGCGAGGAATCCCTCGGGCAGCCCCATCTCCAACATGGACGCCGGCCCGGCGTTCAGCCAATCCGATGCCAGGCCGAAGTCGGCCGCGACGACGCCGACCGCCTCGAGCAGCACCGCTGGCAACGGCTCGGCCGAGACGAGCTCCTCGCCGTAGAGCACCGCGACGACATCGACGTCCCGGGTCGCACGGCTGACCAGCCCGAGCGCCAGAAGCGCAGAGCCGCCGACGACGGCGATTGTGAACTTCTCGCTGCGCAGGGCAAGCTGCTCCCCAAGGGCTCCGAGTAGCGTGTAGGCCCGGTCAGCGTCGATTTGCGGGGCGTCAGCCATCTCGGATCGAGATGTTAGACATCCGGTAGGGGTTCTTCAACCCCTCCCGGATGCTTGGGGTTCGCCCGACGAGAGCGGATACTCGCCATGTTGGGGCTCGGATTCGCCGGGATCCAACGGGCTCCAGATACCCGAGCGCAGAAGCCCTTTTCGCGCCTTTGAGGCCTCCAGGCACTGGCTTAGTTCCAGTGCCTGACACTCGCGAACTTCCCGCAACTCCGGCCCACTCCACGAGCCACCGAAAGCCCTCAGGACGCCCGGGAAGGCCAAGAACTGGGGGCTTTCTGGGCTGTTGCACGCGCCTCCTAAGCGGTAGATCCAGCGCTGGCAAACAGACCCGACTCGCAGGGTCCCCGCTTGGTGGGTGTCGCCTTGCAATCCGTAGTTGCCCGAACGACACGACGATGCCAGACGATCAGGGCGGTTGCCGTCGTCGAGTTCGTCATCGTGCATCGCGGGCAGGCGACTGTAGCCGGGGCGAGCGCGGGATCAACGTAAAACTGGGTTGTGAGCCACGGCGCGCCCGGGGAGCTGGCCAGCGTGCAAGCCTCCGGCCGGCTGACCGTGTTGCGCGACTGACCCTCGCGCGCTGCAGGGGCCGTCGGTCTTCCCAGTGTTTGGTACGGCCGTCTTTTACCCGCAGGTCCGTTTCCGAGCACGTCGTCCTCGCGCGCTTTGAACAGCAGTTCGCGCTCTCTCACCCTCATCGTCGGCTGCTTGGCATCCAGGTTGTCGAAAAGTGGCGGCAGCGTGGAGAGGGGGGCAACGCCGGTGTTCCAAAGCGTGATGAGTCGTGGTGTCGCCCCGGTCCGGCAGCGAATCTGCTCTCCAGTTGTGGCGACGCGTTGGGACTGTGCGACCCGGCCGGTGGCTAGTAGTAGGCCACAGGCCGGGTCGCGGTGTTCGTTAGTTGAGGTGCACGCTCGTCGTGGCCGTGTTGCCGGCTCCGTCGGTGATCGTCACGAACCCGTTCAGGTGCTTGTGGGGCAGAGTGATGGTCGTGCCTTCGGCGGTCGTTCCATCCGAGAACGTCCAGTGGGCCGCTATCACATTCCTCTCGCCGCCATTTGCCACGGCGGTGACGGCGATGGTGTTCCTACGCTCGGGATGCTGGACCACAGTCGCGGCCAGCGGTCGGTCGATCAGCACCTGCTGGGTCCAGCTGTAGGTGTTGCCCAGGTTGTCTGTGACGCTCGCCACCACCACGTAGAGGCCAGGGCCCGGGAAGGTGTGGGTGAAGCGCGCTTCATCGGGTTCGACTGCGGTCGTGCCGTCCCCGAAGTTCCAGCTGATCGAGCCGTCGCCCTGCGTGCCCGCGCTCGAGCCGATCGTGGTCGATGTGGATTCCGACGCCGTCCTGTCGCTCACCAAGGGCCACAGCGCTACGATCAAACGCCAGCAGGCGATCGAACTGAAGACCAGGGCAAGCTGTACACTGGCGTGATCTATATCGCCGTGACCGGGACGCCCTGCCCGATCGAGACCGTCCAACACGGCGGGGAGGCCGACCAGACCACCTTCACCGGCTGGAAGGACTCCGTGAGGATCACTCCGCCCGCGCACGCGGTCGAACTGCAAAGCCTCGAACGCCACGCAAAAGGCTGAGCCTGACGAGATGAGGATCGAAAATCGCGATACCGATGTGGTTCGGTAGGGTCGTGATCGCGCGCTGGAGGGCGGTCACCTGTGCGGCCGTGCTGTGCGTGGTGCTGGTCGTTGCGCTGGCCCCGGTCACGGCCTCCGGCGCCGCGTCAGGCTTCGCCGCGACACACGCATACATACAGGCCAATTACGCGCTCGCACGCGCTGATGTTGCCAGGATCGCGAAGGGCGAGGCCAGGGTTCAGGCACTGAACAGCCAGCTCGCCCGGGAATGCCCTGGGGCGGGTGCGGGCTCACCGGAGACCGAAGCCACCGAGCCGATGAGCTACGAGGTCGCGGTTGCCTTGTGGGCGCTCTCGTATGGCAGCGACGCGGGAGCGATCCGCACGTTCCTCGCCGCGGTGAAGCCGTTGCACTGGGGCAGCTCGCGCGTTACGCGTATCGCTCATGGCTACGCTGTGAGCCTGCACGAGCTCTCGACGTTGGCCGTGCCAGACCTGTGCACGGACGTGCGGGCGTGGACCGCCAGCGGCTTCAGCGTCGTCCCGGCGAACGTCGTCCAGCTCGACAAGCGGGTCGAGGCGATCGAAGGCAGATCGATCCCGTCGAGGCTGCTGGCGCCGTTTGAGCGCGGCTCCGACGCGAGCGTGGCCGCGCGCACGCGCCGCCTGGAAAGGAAGTTGGCCGAAAACGAATTCATGGTCGGCCAGACAGACCTGATCGAGGTGACCGGAACTCTCGGCCTGCCGGAGTAGCGCGTGGTATGCCGCGCTGCTCGGCCACGCCTCACCAACGCGCCGCGACTGCACAAAGCACTACCTGCCTCAGCCGCGGCGGCGAACGGCTTGCAGGCGTGCCCGGAGACCGCGACGGGCGGCTTTGAAGAGGTGGGCTCCGAGGGTTTTCAGAAATTCGCGGGGAGCGAGGCGGTCGCGGAAACGGCGACCTCCACGCCCGCCTTCAGGTTCGTCGAGGAAGACGGCCAGCCGGCGTCGTGTCCGCCGGCGTCAAAGCTCGGGGTGGTGCATATCAGGACGCCGCTTTGGCGAAGGAACTGGAAGGCGCGGTGTAACTGGCCGAGCTTGCTCCGGACGGGGAATCTCGGGCCGGCCGAGTTGGTGGTTGAGGCTGATGGCCACCGCGAGGGTGAGCAGGCGTTGCAGGACGCTCTCTGACGCCGGGGAGTGCTCCGTGGCGTTCCAGGGCGAGGGTTGCCAGCCGGGATCGAACCGGTGACCTGCTGCTTGCAAGGCAAGCCGGCGCGTCGGGGATGCTGCTCCCGATAGGGTGCGGTCGTATAGCCCGGACAACCCTCGTGGGTCTCGCGGCAGCAGCCGCCGACGCACACGGGCAAACCTCGAGACTGGAGAGACTCCCTTGAAAATACCTCACATCAGGACGCTGCTCGTCGTCCCCGCAGCCGCGGCGGCCGTGGCGGGCGGAGCGCTTTCAACGGCCCCGGCGGCGGTCGCCGCCCGACTCCACGCGCCCGTCCGGGCGCACGTGCTGTTCGTATCTGCCCACGCCAAGAAGAAGGACCGCCGCTGCACGAAAGCCGCTCCGTGCCGGACGATCGCCCAGGCGATGCGGCTCGCGCGTCGCGCGAGCGAGGTGCTCGTCGAGCGGGGGACCTACAAGGAAGAAGTCGTCGTGTCGAAGATGGTCGCACTCGTCGGGTCCGGTTCTCCCGTGATCGACGCCGAAGGACTTGCCAACGGGATCACGGCCGCGGGAGCGGGGGCAGCACGGGCGCTGATCCACGGGTTCGTCGTCGAGAACGCCAACGAAGAGGGAATTCTCGACAACGGCGCCGACTATCTGACGATCGCCAAGAACGTGGTCCGCGACAACGACAGGGGGGCGGCGCTGAAACCGGCGACCGGGAAGTGCGCGCCCGAAGGGGAAGTGCCCGGGGACTGCGGTGAGGCGCTGCACCTGATCGGGGCCAGCCATGTGACCGTCGAGGGCAACAGCGTGACCGGAAACTCGGGTGGCATCTACCTCACGGACGAAACCGGCCCGAGCGCCCACAACCTGATCGCGCACAACCGCGTGACGAAAAACTACGCCGACTGCGGGATCACGCTCGCCGGGCACAACACCAAAGCCGTCGTCCTCGCGACCACCCCCGGACCCCCTACCGTCGCCTCGCTGGCCCCAACCGTCGGCGGGGTCTACGACAACACTGTCAGGGACAACGTCGTCGACGGGAACGGCGTCAAGGGCCTCGGGGCCGGGATCGGGCTGTTCGGTGGGTCCCCAGGGACGGCCGTCTACAACAACACGATCGAAGCAAACACCGCTGAAGGGAATGGGCTCGGGGGGGTCACCCTCCACAGCCACGCCCCCGGGCAGGACCTCAGTGGGAACGAGATCACGCGAAACATCCTCTCCGACGACGGGATCGCCGGGAACCCGGGAGGCACCCCCGGGGACGTTGACGCGGGGCTCACGGAATCGGCCGGGATCATTATCTTCAGCGCCGATACGAAGCTGACCGGAATGACCATCGAGCACAACCAGATCTCCGACGAGGACATCGGCATCTGGACGAAGAACGCGCCGGTGATCGTCCCCGCCACGAACACCTTCACCAGCACGGTGAAGACGGACGTCGTCCAGAAGTAGCCGCAGTGGTGGATCGGGGGCGGGGCTGCGGGACAGCTCCGCCTTCGGTCTGAACCTCCCGAACGATCGGGCTCACTTACCGCAGCTGGCGGTATTCCTGCGGCGTGATCGGTCGTCCGCGGGCTGTGCATAGTGAGGGGTCGCCGGCGAGGTAGCGCTCCTCGTTACGCCGCCACACTGCTATGTAGCGGTAGAACGGGATCACGGGGTGCAGATGGTGCACGAGATGGTAGTTCTGGTACAGGAGCGTTGGGGAGAGGAGTCGCTCATGTCCGACCCTGTTGCGCGTCGCCTTGAGCCGGTCTTCGCTGGGCGTGTGATCTAGCCCGTGGTGGGGCAGATAGTCGAACGCCCAGGAGAGGAACAGGATCGTCAGGCGCGAGGGAACGAACAGCAGCACGAGCCAAACGACGACTTTGCCGCTGGCGATCAGCGCGACTGGGACAGCGACCGCGATCGAGAGCCAGAGCATCGCCTCGAGCTTCTCGCGCTGTGGTCTACCGGGCATGCGCTCTAGATAGAAGAACAGGTACGCGTAGTCGATCGTGAGCCAGCGCAGCGGCACCTGCCAGCGCGGCCCGCGCATGGTGTAGCGGTCGGGGTCGGCGCCGTCATCGTGATTGGTGAAGCGGTGGTGCTGCATGTGGATGTAGCGCCAAACTGGGAACGCGGCGTGCATCGCGAAGAACGGCGTGGAGATCCGCCCCAACAGGTCGTTGAGCCATTTGATCGACGATGCGCTGTGGTGGCTGGCGTCGTGCGCGACGGTGAAGAGCACGTAGCTCGCTATCGCATTGAGTGCGATGGTCGCCCACGCGGTGAGCTCGCCGGCCAGGTAAAGGACGCTGGAGCCACTCCAAGCTGCGATACCCACGCCGAGCAGGCAAAGAGTCGGGACCGCAAACACCGGCACCGGCTCGGCTGGATCTGGAATGCGCGTAAGGGTCACCGGCCCAACCGCCGCTGATTGCTCGGTGGATGACACGACGCGACAGTAGCCGCCCACGGGACGGTTGGTCAAGGTGCCGTTGTGCACGAGAGTGCGCAAGCTGCACACTCAGCGCGAACGTCAGGTCGGGCTCGAGATCCCGGACGAAGCAGTAGAGTCTGCCGGGTGGCCTTCCCCCAGGCTCCACACTCGGCTGATGTAGATCTCGGTTCGCTCGAGTTCTGGAGACGGCCGGCGCAGGAGCGGGATGTGTTTTTCGCGCAGCTGCGCCGCGACGCGCCGATCTCTCGGCACGAGCCGCCGGAGGACTTCCTCGACCTGCCGGACCAGAGTCGCCAGAGCTACTGGGCGATCGTCCGCCACGAGGACATTCGCTTGGTCTCGCGGGACCCGCAGAGCTTCTGCTCGGGTGAGGGCACCCAGTTCGGCGACGTGCCGCAGGAGTTCCTGGAGGCCACGCAGTCATTCCTGGCGATGGATGCCCCGCGCCACACCAAGCTTCGTGGCCTCGTCTCGTCCGCCTTCACCCCGCGCCAAATCGCGCGTATCGAGGACGGCATCCGCGTGAACGCGCGCAAGATCGTGGAGGCCGCGGCTCCTACGGGCGGTGGAGACTTCGTCGCGCTCATCGCCAAGCAGCTTCCACTGGTGACGATCTCGGACATGATCGGCGTGCCGGAGGGCGACCGCGAGCGCGTTGTCGCCGCCGCCGACGTGCTCGTCTCCGTGGCCGACCCGGAGTTCTTCGGGGAGCGCCGGCCCGTGGAGGTGCTGGGCCAAGCGATCTGGACCCTCACCGAGTTCGCCACGGAGCTGGCCGCACACCGCGAAAAGCACCCCGGCGATGACCTGATGAGCGCCCTCGTCCAGGCCGAGGTCGACGGCGAGCGCCTCACGCACGCCGAGATCGGCGCGTTCTTCGTGCTGCTGTCGGTCGCCGGCAACGACACCACCCGCCACACGACCTCCCACGCGATGCGAGCGCTAAGCGTCAACCCCGAGCAGCGAGCGCTGCTCGCGGAGGATCCACAGGCGCGGCTGCCCGCCGCCGTGGAGGAGTTCGTGCGCTGGGCCTCCCCGGTGCTCACCTTCCGCCGCACCACCACTCGCGAGGTCGAGATCCACGGCGTGCGCCTCGCCGCCGGCGAGCGGGTGGTGCTCTTCTACCACTCGGGAAACCGTGACGAGCGGGTCTTCGAGGACCCGTGGCGCTTCGACGTCACTCGCGAGCCCAACCGCCACGTTGGGTTCGGCGGGGGAGGGCCCCACTTCTGCCTGGGAGCCGCGCTCGCACGCACGCAGCTGCGCTCGATCTTCAGCGAGCTGCTGCGCGTGGTTCCCGACATCGAGGCGCAGGAGCCCGAGCTGCTGCACAGCTCCTTCATCCACGGCGTGAAGCGGATGCAGGTCTCTTTCACCCCGCGCGCGTAGCCGCGCTCGCCGTCAGGCAGGGCCGCGAGCGGCGGGCTCGTGGGCGCCTGGCCGGTCACCGGCGGGCGACTATCCCTCGCTGCGCTCGTCCGGCGACTCGGTGTCCCGCGCCTCCCCGTCCTCCTCGTTCCCGTCCTCCTCGTCGTGGTCGTAGAGCGACTCTCGCGCGAGCTCTCTGGCCTTGAGGTCGAACAGCTTGATCTCGAGCAGGTCGTGGCGGAAGTCGTCAGGGGCGATCAGCGTGAAGCGTTCCTCGAGCAGGTCGCACTGGTCCACGGCCAGGTCGGCGAGCTCGGCGGTGACGAGGCGCCCGCCGGAGATCAGCGGACGCCCCCAGACGAGCGTCATCGACGCGACCGCGCCGAGGCTCCCGCGCCAGGAGCCGATGATCTCGTCGCACAGGTCGAGCTTCCAGTCCGGGTTGCGCTCGGCGGTCTCCTCGGTGAAGTCCACGTGCGCGGAGAAGTCGCTGGGCTCCCCGCCGTCGATGCCGGGGCGAAAGCGCACATAGCCGAACAGCTCGTAGCCGTTGGCGGTGCGCGCGGTGGCGGGCACGTAGGTGTGACCATGCCAGGTGCGGTCGGGAAACCAGACGATCGTGCCGGGCTCGCCGAGATCGTCCTGCTCGGCGTCGAGTCCCAGCGCGGCGGTCAGGAACTCCTGTCGCAGGCGCTCCTCCCAGCGCCCGTAGGGAAGCTCCTCCTGGGCGGGCTCGGCGGCGAAGCGTGGTAGAAGTCGTTCCTCGGGGGGCATGCCAGCCGGCCAGCCTACGCGTCGCGCAGCGCCGCTGCGGCGTCCTCGGGGGCGACGATGTTGAGGTTGACCTCGGTCGAGAGCTCCAGCCCCGCGAGATGGGTGAGCCGCGGCATCACGTCGATTCGCCAGCAGAAGTCGCCGGCGCCGAGCGGCGCGGTGCGCACCCACAGGTTCAGCGGTGGACTCGACCCGAGATGGCGGGCCAGCCGGCAGAGGCCGTCGTGCAGCAGCGCTGCGCCGGAGGGTCCGGCGTCCTCGAAGCGAGGTCGTGGAGTGCGGGGCGCGAGCATCAGCTGGAATGGCACGCGCGAGGCGTATGGCGCCATCAGCACGGCCTCCTCGTCGATTGCGACGATCCGCTCGCGGCGGCGGACCTCCTCGGCCACCAGGTCGCCGAGCAGGCTCTGGCCCATCGTGCGAGTTGTGTGCGCGCTCGCCCGCTCGCGCTCACGCGCCACGGCGGCGGGCACGAAGTCGAGCGCGTACAGCTGTGCGTGGGTGTGGGGAAGCGATGCTCCGGCCTCGCGCCGCTCGTTGACGATCAACTGCAGGCAGGCGCTGCCTGCGTGGGCGCGCATCCGCTCGCGCCAGGCCTCCACGGCGGCTAGGACCTGCTCGACGGGCAGCTCGGCGAGCGACAGGACCGGCTGTGGGCCGTTGATGATCACCTCGTGCGCGCCCGTGGCGGGCAGAGACGTGAACAGCTGCGGCTGGCCGCGCACTTCGATCGGCCCGGCGCCGGCGCCGGCGCACTCCTCGCGCGGCTCGAGCGCGGGATAGAGGTTGGGAACCACCCGCACCCGCCAGCCGGGCGAGTTCGGCGGGCCGCCGTCGGGACGCACCGCGTAGAGCTCCGGCGGTGTGCGGTCCTCGTGACCCTCGGCGAACGGGTCCCGGTCGGGATCGATCGGCTGGGGCGCCTCGCAGCGCGGCTCCCCTCCGGGCCGGCGAGAGCGCTCGCCGGCGACGATCGTCCGATGCCCGCTCAGCGGATCGATCCGCAGCTCAGGCAACGCATCAAGCGCCGAGCGCGTAGCGCTTGACGTCCTGTTCGAGCTTTGCTGCGCTCGGGTAGGGGCCCTGGTGGATGTAGATCTGACCGCGGCGGTTGTAGAACACGGTGACGGGTATGAACGTGGAGTCGGTGATCTCGCTGCCCATCTGCCCACTGTGGTCGTAGTAGCTGGGGTAGCTGACCGGAAACGATCTCAGGAACGCGAGCGCGTCGTCGCGGCTGCTCTCGCCGGAGTCGATTCCAAGGAATGCGACTTCGCGCCCGCGCGAGACGGAGACGCGCTGAAAGGCTGCGAACTCCTCGCGGCAGGGTGCGCACCAGGACGCCCACTTGTTGATCACCGCCGGGGTCCCGCGCAGCGACGCCAGGCGCGCGCGCAGCGCGGGCAGGCCGCCGGAGAGCAACTCGTTCGCCTGTGCGTGGAGGCTCGCGAGCGGCGGCGGCGATCCCTTCAGGCTGGAGCGCATCTGTGCGAGCGTGAGCGTTGACGGCGTGCTCGCGGGGGCGCCCTCGAGCTGGAGCAGCCCCACCACCGCCACGACCACAACGGCGACCGTGCCGAGCGCGAGCGGGAGGCGCTTGAGCGTCATCGCGTGAAGGTTGGCAGATAGCGCTCACTTCAATCGCGCCTCCGCGTGCTATATCCTAGAGGCACGTTGTAGCCGGGTGGCTGTGAGCACCTGGCAATCCGGCGCCGAATGGGCGCCAATCCTTTCGAGCCGCGCTGGAGCACCGCTTCGCAGCGGCTCTGTCTCGAAGCCCAGAGCCTCTATGGCCGAGTCCACCTCAGTGGCCCTCGCGGCCGCGACCATTCCCAGTTCCGCCGACATCAAGCGCGCGGAGAAGTTTGTGCGCGAGCGCTTCCTGCACGAGGGCGAGGACCCGGAGCTTGCGCTCGCGTTGGGCACGCCCCGTCGCCGCGCGCTCGA
The DNA here is from genome assembly GCA_050696475.1 of Solirubrobacteraceae bacterium. Classification (GTDB taxonomy): domain Bacteria; phylum Actinomycetota; class Thermoleophilia; order Solirubrobacterales; family Solirubrobacteraceae; genus Palsa-744. The sequence goes on from JBOGXX010000171.1 coordinate 12,023, forward strand.
CCAGGCGCTGGCGGAGCTGCAGGCGGACCCCAAGCCCAAGAGCCCCTCAACGGCATGGCGGCGCGAGTTCTCGCTGCTGCTGGGGTTGGAGCGGCTGATGTCCGATGAGGAGCCGAAGCTGGAGGACGGCACGGTGCTCTCCGCCCATCAGGTGGATGCGCTGTCGGGGACGCTGACGGCGCTGCTGGCGGAGGCACAGCATCGGGAGGACGGCAACGGACGCGGTTCCGCGTCGGCGTCCCCCGAGCTGCTGGCCTCGGCGGACATCCTCGGGCCGGATG
>JBOGXX010000172.1:0-8456 GCA_050696475.1 Solirubrobacteraceae bacterium
CAGCGCGAGCGCACCGCAGAACGCGCCGCACAGATCGTCGCGCTGGGGCAGCTCGCGCGCATGTCCGGCGAGCAGCATCCGCGCCCCCGCAAGCAGCTCCAGAGCTGGGGAATCGCCCATCGTCACACGCTCAATCTACATGGCGTTGGCCGGCGTCCAGCGGCGAGAGACGCCGCCAGAGGATGCGCAGGGCTAGGCTTGGCTTGACGCTATGACCGCAGGCTGACCGGAAGGACGCGACCTCATGAGCTGGGACTTCTCCACCGACCCCGACTTCCAGGAGCAGCTCGACTGGATGCGCGACTTCGTTCGCCGGGAGATCTGGCCGCTCGAGTCGATCTGGCACGAGCTTGGGCTGGCGGGCCTGGCGCGCGCGATCGCGCCGCTGCAGGAGCAGGTCAAGCGGCGCGGCCTGTGGGCGACGCATCTGCCTCCGGAGCTTGGCGGCCAGGGGATGGGCCAGGTGCGCCTCGGCCTGATGCACGAGATCCTGGGCACGTCGCCGATCGCCCCGCTGGCGTTCGGCAATTCGGCGCCGGACTCCGGCAACTCGGAGCTTCTGGCGCTGGCGGGAACACACGAGCAGAAGGATCGCTGGCTGCACCCGCTGCTCGCCGGCGACCTGCGCAGCGCGTTCAGCATGACCGAGCCCGACACGCCCGGCTCAGATCCCACGCAGTTGCGTACGCGCGCGATCCGCGACGGCGAGCACTGGGTCATCGACGGGCGCAAGTGGTTCTCCTCCAACGGCTCGATCGCGGACTTCCTGATCGTGATGGCGGTGACCAACCCCGACGCGCGGGCGTCGCAGCGGGCGTCGATGTTCGTCCTCCCCACCGACACGCCTGGCGTTGAGATCGTGCGCGACGTGCCCACGATGGAGCACCCGTCCGAGCACTTCGGCGCCTACGGCGGTCACGCTGAAATCCTCTATGACAGCGTTCGCGTCCCCGGCGAGGCGCTGCTCGGAGGCGAGGGCGAGGGCTTCCTGCTGGCCCAGCACCGCCTGGTGCCGGGTCGCATTCATCACTGCATGCGCTGGCTTGGCGTAGCGCGCAGGGCGTTCGACATGCTGTGCGAGCGGGCCACCTACCGTCACGCGCACGGCTCGCTGTTGGCGGAGAAGCAGACGGTGCAGAACTGGATCGCCGACAGCGCCGCGGAGATGCAGGCGGCCCGTCTGATGACGCTGCACGCAGCGTGGGTGATGGATACGCAGGGAGCGAGTGCTGCGCGCACGGATGTCGCGTTGATCAAGTTCTACGGTGCGAAGGTGCTGCACGACGTGGTCGACCGCGCGCTCCAGGTGCACGGCTCGCTCGGCTACTCCACGGACCTGCCGCTCGAGCAGATGTACCGCTTCGCGCGCGCCGCGCGCATCTACGATGGCCCCGACGAGGTCCATCGCCAGTCGGTCGCGCGGCATCTTCTGCGCGGCTATGAGCCACCCGCCGACGGAGTGCCCAGCGAGCATCTGCCGACGCGCCGTGAGCAGGCACGCGAGCGCTTCGCCGAGCTGCTCGGAGCGCTCACAGCGAACGATTAACGATGGCGGCCGATGCCAGGCGGTCCCCTGCGGCGTTCGATCCGACCGCGTTTCAGGCATTCCGCTTCACGAACTGTGAGCTGGACGCTGACGGTCACGTGACGCTGCGCTACGCGCTCGACGAGCAGATCCATTTTGTTGAGGAGCTCGACCTTCCGGTCGAGGGAGGCGTGCGCGAGGTGGATCGCGAGCGTGTGCAGGGGTTGCTCTCGCTGCTGCATTGGGTGGCTGGTGTGAGCTACTTCAAGACCGCGCTGCCGGCGCGCGTCAGCTGCGAGACGGGCGCGCCCGGACCGGCCGCGGCGGCGCTGTTGGAGGCGCTCTACTCGGAGGGTCTTGCGGAGCTCGCGTACACGAACGCGCTCCGGGAGCTGCCGCGACCGAGCTTTGGCGCCGACGCGGGCGCAGCGGCTGTGGAGCGTCGCCCGGCGGGCGCAGCGGCTGTGGAGCGTCGCCCGAGCGACGCGCGAGGACTCGAGCGCGTGCTTGTGGCGGTGGGCGGCGGCAAGGACTCGGTTGTGGCCCTCGAGATCGTGCGTCGAGCGGGTGTCGCTGTGACGCTCTTCTCGGTGGGCGACGCGGCCCCGATCGCGCGCACGGTCGCGGCGGCTGGGCTTCCGCGGCTGCTGGCCACGCGCAGGCTCGACCCGGGTCTGGCGGCGCTGAACAGCGCGGGAGCGATCAACGGTCACATCCCGATCACCGCGATCGTGTCCTGCGTGGCACTGCTGACGGCGGCCTTGAACGGCTTGGACGCGGTGGCGATGGCCAACGAGCGCTCCGCTTCGCTCGGCAATCTCAGCTGGGACGGCGTCGATGTCAACCACCAGTTCAGCAAGGGGCTGCGCGCGGAGCGGCTGCTGAGCGCGGCGGCGGCGCAGGCGGGTGGCCCACGCCTGTTCTCCGTCCTGCGACCCGCCTCGGAGCTGACGATCGCACGCGCATTCGCGCGCATGAAGGGCTATCACCGGGCGTTTACGAGCTGCAACGCGATCTTCCGCATCGACCCGGCGCTGCGTGCGGCTTCGTGGTGCTGTGAGTGCCCGAAGTGCCGGTTCGTCTTCCTCGCGCTGGCGCCGTTCAGCGAGCCCGCGGTTCTGCGCGAGATCTTTGGCCGCGACCTGCTGGAAGAGGAGGACCAGTTCGCGGGCTTCGCGCTGCTGAGCGCGACGGGCGGGCACAAGCCGTTCGAGTGCGTCGGTGAGGAGCAGGAGAGTCTCGCGGCGATCCGCCTGCTGGCGCAGGACCCGCGCTGGCGCTCTCACAGCGTCGTCAGACGCCTGGTTGAGGAGGTGCTGTCGCGTTATCCACCCGGGGTGGGCGACCCCGAGCTGGTGCTGGCGTTGAGCGACGAGCACGACGTGCCGGCGAGAGTGCTGGCGGATGTCCGTGCGGTTCTCGGATCTTGACGGCGCCCGTGTCGGCGTGTGGGGAGCCGGCCGGGAGATCCGCTCGCTGGCCGGCCAGCTCGCCCGCCGTCTGCCGTCCTCGCGCATCGCCGTGGCGGTCTTCGACACGCCTGCGCCAGAGGACGTTCTTGGGGCGCTGAGGGCCCCGGCGGCAGAGGTCCTGGTGGTGGCCGAAGACGACGTCGTGGCGGCGCTCTCCACGTGCGACGTGGTCGTGCGCTCGCCGGGCGTCTCGATCCACCGCCCGGAGCTGGAGGCGCTGCGTGAGGCGGGGATGACGGTGACTACGGCGACCTCGTTGTGGCTCTCCGAGCGTGGCGGCCTCGGCGTGATCGGGATCACGGGCACGAAGGGCAAGAGCACCACCGCTGCGCTCGCGTTCCACCTGGCGCGCGCAGCCGGCAGGACCGCGCGGCTGGCGGGCAACATTGGCGTGGCGGCCCTCGATCTGCTCGACGAGGAGCCGGCTGGCGTCACGGTCCTCGAGCTCTCGAGCTACCAGACGGCCGACCTGCAGACGGGCCCGGAGGTTGCTGTGGTGACGAACCTGTTCAAGGAGCACACCGACTGGCACGGCTCGGAGCGGGCTTATCGCGCGGAGAAGCTGCGCTTGCTGGAGCTCTCAGGGGTGCGCATGGGAGTGTTGAACGCGCGCGAGGAGTTGCTGAGAGCGGCCGGCGAGCGGTTAGGCTCGGGCGGCGTCGAGGTCAAGCTCTTCGGCGCGCCGGATGGCTGGGATGTCGTCTCCGGCGGGATCGCCCGCGGGGGCGAGTTGCTCGTGGACGGTTCGCGGCTGGCGCTCCTGGGGGATCACAATCTGCTGAACCTGTGCGCGGCGCTGAGCGCGTTGGAAGCGTTCGGCGTGGAGCCGCCGAGGCTGCCCGGCGCTCTGAAGGGATTCCAGTCGCTGCCGCATCGGCTGGAGCAGGTCGCCGAGCGCGGGGGCGTGCTGTGGGTCAACGACAGCATCTCGACGACACCCGAGTCGACGCTGGCGGCGCTGTCGAGCTTTCCTGGGCGACCGATCGTGCTGATCTGCGGCGGACAGGACCGGGGGCAGGACTACACACGGCTGGCTACGGCGCTCGCTGAGGCGCAGGCCACGGTCATCGGTGTGGCCACGACGGGGCCGCGCCTGCTGGCCGCGACGAGAGACGCCGGTGTGCCCGATGCACGAACCGTCCACGCACCCGACCTGCCGGCGGCGGTGGCCGCCGCCGGCGAGCTGGCGCGCGAGGGCGGGGTGGTCCTGCTGTCCCCCGCCGCTCCCAGCTATGACGGCTATCGCGACTTCGAGGAGCGCGGCGCGCGCTTTCGCGAGCTGGTCGAGGCTCGCTAGCACACTCCAGGGCTCAGGATTGCCCGGGAGCGTCAGTGGGCGCCTTCGCGGGCAGCGCGTCGGCGTTTGCCTCGGCGGCAGCGCGGTTCTCCTCCATCACCGCGAGCCAGATCTCCTCGCGGTAGATCGGGATGCCCTCGGGCGCCGCGATCCCGAGTCGGACCGTGTGGCCGCTCACCCCAATCACGGTCACGAGGATCTCCTCGCCGATGACGACGCGCTCTCCGGGACGACGCGTCAGGATCAGCATCGAGGCCGATTATGAAGCAATCTTGGACTGCAGGGGCAGCGCGAACAGCGGCGCCTGCAGTGGAGCGTCCTCGTTGACGTTGAGCACCTGATAGCCGCGGCCGGCGCGGATCACGAGCGGGGCGCGGAGGTTGGCGGTGATGTCCGCAGGGTCTGGCGTGGCGCGCACGGTCACGTACAGCTCGGAAGGCTCGGCGTTCTCGATCCCGGTGCGCTCTCGGTCCTCCGGGGCGATCTCGAGCAGGAAGGCGGGGAAGAACCGGTGGGGGCTGACGACCGGCAGCGCCAAAGCGGCGTCATCGACGGCGTGCAGCCACAGGAAGCCGCTACCCGGGTTGCGGTCGAGCAGCGTGTACCGCAGGCCTCCCAGGCCGATCAGGCCGAACGGGAACTCGAGCACGTCCTGCTCGTCGATCTCGACGGCGCCGAAGCGGATGCTCTGGAATCTCACGGACATGGTCGGGTCTCCTTGGCTTTCGTCTACTGGAGGAAGTTGAGCAGCGATTCCTGAACGATGCTCGCGCCGGCGCGGAGCGCCGCCTCATAGGCGGCCTGCTCGTTGGCGAAGGCGATCGATGCTTCGGCGACGTTCGTGGAGTCGAGGTTTGCGAGGGCGCCGGTGATCGACTCCTGCAGGTCTTCGTTGCGGGTCAGCGCCGCCTGCAGCTGATCGGTGGCGCTGCCGGCGCTCGCCTGCAGGCTGCGCAGCGCTTCCATGTTCGCGTCGAGCTTCTGCAGGTAGGTGCCGCCGAGTTCGCTCTGCGCTTCGGCCGTGCCCCTGCGCATCGTCGCGGCGATCGAGCGCAGTGTGTCCAGCAGGCCGCCGTCTTCGGCGGCTTCGCCGTTTCCCAGCAGCGAGGAGACGTTGGTCGTGATCGTGATCGCCGCACCCGGCCCGACCGATCGGCTCACGCCTTCCGCGTTGCCTTTGTATTCATCGTTCGCGCCCGCTTCGTAGGGCGCTGTCGTGGTCGCGGTCCCGGAGAAGACGTACTGGCCCGCGTACTGGGTGTTGGCGTCCTGCTTGATCGTTTCAATCAGCTGTTCCACCTGCAGCGCCATCGTCGCCAGATCGCTCTGGTTGTAGGTGCTGTTGGCGCCCTGCACCAGCAGTTCGCGCACGCGCTGGGTGACTTCACTCATGTTCTCCATCGCGCTGCTGGCGGTGTCCTCCCAGCTGATCCCGTCCCGCGCGTTGGCTTCGTAGGCGCTGAGCCCTTCCAGCTGGCTCTGCAGGTCGATCACCTGGCTGGCGCCGTAGGGGTTCTCCGACGGTTCGGAGATCCTCTCGCCGGAGGAAAGTTCGCTGCTCGTGCGCTCCATCGCCGCCAGGGAGGAGTTGAGGTCGGTGAGCGTTGCGCTCGTGACCATCGCTGGTGTGATCCGATCGGTCATCGCCTACAGCCCTACCACGCCGGTGTGCTCGATCAGGGTTTCCAGCATTTCGCTCATCGCGGTCAGTGTCCGCGCCGAGGCCTGGTAGCCGCGCTGGAAGGTGATCAGATTCGTCATTTCTTCATCCAGCGAGACGCCCGAGACGCTCTGGCGCTGATCGTTGATGGCGGTGAGCGTCGTCTGCAGGTTGCTCTCGTCGTTGTGCGCCCGCTGGACGGAGCTCCCGACCTTCTCGACGAGCGCCGCGTAGTCCTGTTCGGCGGCGCCGCCGCGCAGCGACGCGATCGCCTGGGCGACTTCGTTGCCGCCCGCGGCTTCGGTCCCCGACGGACTGACTTCCGCGGGCGTGACGCCCACCGCGAGCGTCGCGGCGCTTTCGCCCGAGAAGAACGGCGTGGCGAGGTGTTCGTTGACCGTGCCGGCGAGCGTCTGCGCGACGCCGTCGAGGCTGCTCTGCAGCTGCGTGAGCGCGCCTTCGGGGCTCGTCAGCGAGAGCAACGCGCCCAGGCGTCCGCCGGAGGCGGCCGTCAGTTCCTGGGGCCAGTTGACCTTCGTGCCTTCCACCAACGGTTCTTCGGCTTCGCCGAAGCTGACCGTGTCCATGTGGTTCGGTTCTTCGGTGACGGTGATGTTCGCGAGGCTGGAGAGCTTGTCCAGCAATGCGTCGCGCCGGTCCAGCATCTCGTCGGGCGGCGTGCCCGCTTCTTCGGAGAGCTTGATCTGCCCGTTCAGCTGCGCGAGCTGTTCGGCGATGCTCGCCACTTCTCCGGAGGGGCCCGTGAGCGCTTCGTACTGTTCGCTCACCTGGCTGGAGATCGCGGAGAGCTGGCCGCTGAGCTGGTTGACGGTCATGGCGAGCTGTTCGCCCGCCGCGACGACCGCCTCTTTCGCGGCTTCGCTCGTGGGCGAGGTGGCGAGGCTGTTCCAGGCCGACCAGAAGTTCGACAGCTGGCTTGCGACGCTCGCGTTGGAGGGTTCGTTGAAGGCGCTCTGCGCCTGTTCGAGCACTTCCGCGTCGGTTGTCGCTGCGCTCAGGGAGCTGTTCTGGGCACGGTACTGGGCGTCGAGGTACCCGTTGCGCACGCGCGTGATCGTCGACACGCTGACGCCGGTGCCGAGCTGCGCGCCGGCGCCCGTGTAGGCGGAGAGCGCGGGGATCGTGAGCGGCTCCTGCGGTTCCAGCAGCGCGGTCTCGCGCGAGTAGCCTTCCGTGTTCGCGTTGGCGATGTTGTTGCCGGTCGTATCCAACGCGGTCTGCTCGGCGATCAGGCCGCTGAGCGCCGTCTGCAGTCCTTGCAATGAGGGGATCGGCATGATCTCAGGCGCGGAGGTCGAGGACGTGCAGGGCGCCGTGCGGACGCGAGCCGGTGATCGATCTGGAGGAGCCGTGGGTGTCGTAGCCGTTGACCCCGTCGAGCGAGAGCATGCCCATCAGGTGGTCGAGGAACCCGAGCTCGATCTGCATCAGCGCGCGGTTGCACGAGTGCTCGCGCTGGAGCTCGTGCAGCAGGCCGCGCAGCTCGGCGCTGCGGGCGCTCGCGCGCTCTACGCTCGTGTCGTCCATCAGCGTGCTCAGCAGCGCCAGCGTCACCGACTCGGCCGGCACGCCCAGTCGCCCGCCGCTGCGCGCGAGCAGATCGGAGCGCTGCTCCTCGAGCATCTGCCGGCGGCCCATCTCGCCGCGCAGGATGCCGGCCAGGCGCACCACCGTGTGCACGTCGCGTGCGCGGATCGCCGCTCCCTGCTCGAGCACGACGCCGAGCAGGCTCCGCGCCGAGGAGATCTGCGCATCGAGGTGCTCGAGCACGGCAAGGACGAGCGCTCGGTCGCGCTGGAGCTCCTCCCTGGTGGCCGGCGGCGCCGAGATCATGCGCCAGAGCCCCCGGTCGCCTTCGTCGTCTGCGAGGCGCCTTCCAGACCCTCCAGATTGCTCGTCATCTGTGCCGCCAGCCCGAGCCCGCCGGCGTCCATCACGCTGGTGGTGAGCGCCTGCGGGAGCATCGAGGAGATCTGCGAGTCGCCCGCCGAGGAGCTGTCTTCTTCAGCGCCCGACTCGGCTTCGGATTCGCCGCTTAGGCCGCTCGTGCTGGCGAGCGTCTGCGAGAGCTGTTCGACGAGCGTCTCTTCGAAGGACAGCGCGCTCTGGTAGGCCTTCTGGGTGGCCGCCGAGCCCTTGCGCACCCACTCGGGCTCCGTCGCCTGGTTGACGACCGGGAGAGGGCTGGATCCGCTGGCGGCTGCGAAGCTCATGACGGCGGTCGCAACTGGTTGGCGATCGACATCATCTGGCTCTCGTCCTGGATCGCCGTGCTGTTCATCTGGTAGGCGCGCTGGGTGCTCACCATGTCCGCCATCTCGCTGGCCATGTTCACGTTGGAGGCCTCCAGGGCGCCCTGGTGGATCTTGCCCGCGGCCGGGTGCGGCGCGCCGCTCTGCTTGGTCGGCGTCAGCGTCCCGCTGCCGTCGGCGAGCAGGTGTTCGGGCGAGGTGACGTTCACGAGCTTGACCTGCCCCAGCT